>NZ_RBWE01000001.1:665480-688445 GCF_003627965.1 Desulfofundulus salinus
CTTGGGCATCACCACCATATTCGAGGTACTGTTGGCCAACTGCTATCAATACCCATTCCACGATACAGCAATCGCGCGATTTACCGGTCCCAGTACTGTACCCGCTGTGGAATCAGGCATTGATTTTGTTGGCCTCGGTACCCGTAATATGGGAACCGGTTCCCAACCATCCGGTCAACCCATATTATTCCTAAACTGGAATCTGGGGTTGTCCGGTGGTTCTAATACTATGATACGAGGAGTAAAGACAATGAAATTAAAGGTGACCCCGGAGGATTTCGTGGTCAGGGAATTGGCCCGCCTGCCTCTCCGGGAAAAAGGACCCTACCGGCTGTACCTTTTAGAAAAGAAAGGATGGAATACCATCGATCTTTTGCTCCAGCTTGCCAGGGCCCATGGCCTTCCATACCGCCTTTTTGCTTACGGGGGATTAAAGGACAGGCACGCCCATACTTTTCAGTACGTCACGGTTAAGCATCCCGCTAATTTAACCACCGCGGACAAAAACTTTTCCTTCCAGAGCATTGGCTATATGGACAGGCCCATGGGGCCCGATCTTCTGGAGGGAAACGAGTTTGCCATCACCATCCGCGCCCTCAGTGCGGAAGAGGTATCCCGCATCACCCGCCGGGTTGATGAGGTCAGGGGTTTTGGCTACCCCAATTACTATGATGACCAGCGTTTCGGCAGCATGGACCGCCAGATGGGCTTCATGGCCGAGAGATTGCTGAAAAAGCACTATAACGGCAGCCTGCAGATCTACCTTACCGGTATTTACCCGGAAGAAAAAAAAGAGGCCAAGGAACGAAAGCGCTTTTTCCGCGAACACTGGGGGGATTGGGCGACCTGCCTTTCCCGTGCCAAAACCACCATGGAAAGTAGAATATTTTCCCTGCTGGCAGAGAAACCAAAGGCCTACATAGAGGCCTTGCAGATGATCCCCAGGGAAGAGCTTTCGCTTCTTTTTTCGGCCTACCAGAGTTTTCTCTTTAACGAGCTTTTAAGAAGGATTTTGCAGGATCTCGGGCTTGATCTTGCGGCTGTTCCGGGAGTGGCCGGACCCTATCTTTTTTACCGGCGCCTGGAAAGAAAAGAACTTGCCTGTTTGAAGTCTCTTGCCCTGCCGCTGGCTGCCAGCCGCATGGAGTTTCCCGATGCCCGCACCGAACAACTCTTTGCGGCCATCCTGGAGGAAAGAGGCATCAAGCGCAGCAGTTTCAACCTCCGCAAGGTGCGGCAGGCCTTTTTTAAGTCGACTCCCAGGAATGCCATAGTTTTTCCCGGCGATTTTCGTTTGGAGCCGGCGGAACCCGATGACCTTTACCCCGGCAGGCAGAAAATCCGCCTTTTTTTTAAGCTGCCGCGGGGGAGCTACGGGACAATGCTCATCAAGAGGTTGACCATGCCTTGAACCTGTGGGATGATATGCCTGTGGCGCAGATGTGGAGACAGCGGTGAGGTGAGAAAAATGGCGGAAAGAGAGCGGCAGCGCCTGGATAAAGTGCTGGCACACATGGGGTTTGGTACCCGTAAAGAGATTAAAAAGCTGGTTAAAGAAAAAAGAGTCAGGGTCAACGGGGAGCTGGCCAATGACCCGGGATTACACGTTTTGCCCGGCCGTGATCACATTGAGGTGGACGGCGAACCCGTAGAGTACAGGCAGTACATTTATATAATGCTGAATAAGCCGCAAGGCTTTCTATCCGCCACCGAAGATAGATTTGCGCAAGTAGTGGTTGACCTGCTCCCTCCTGAGTATCGTGCATTTCATCCGTTCCCTGTAGGGCGGCTGGACAAAGATGCAGAGGGATTGCTTTTACTTACCAATGACGGCAAACTGGCTCATCAACTCCTGTCACCCAAAAAACGTGTGCCCAAAACGTATTTTGCCGTGGTATGCGGAATGGTTACAGAAACAGATGTGGAAGCATTTCGTCATGGGGTAATCTTAAATGATGGCTACCGTACCATGCCCGGTGAGTTAAAGATTCTTCGCTCCGGGCCTGAATCGGAGGTTGAACTTACCATTTATGAAGGAAAATATCATCAGGTAAAGCGCATGTTTCAATCTGTGGGCAAGAAAGTAACCTATCTGAAACGGATTGCCATGGGACCCTTAATGCTGGATGAACCATTGAAACCCGGAGAGTACCGTGAATTGACGGAAGAGGAAATTAGCAGGCTGCGGGAATTAAACCCGGCAAGATAGCAGCCGTTTGACGTCCAATTTCCGCGCTACGAAATGTGCTTTAGGAGTAAATTCCGGGAATGCACCCTTCCGGAGCAAACACCCCGCCTGTCCAGGGAAGAACTGGTAAAACAGCCCGGGTGGTGGCCTCGTACAAACCCCGGGCATAAAAGTCTTCTTGACATGTTCTTTCCTGGCGTGATAGTATTTTGCCAGACAGGGAGCCGTAAGGTGCCTCCAGGTTTAATAAGCTAATAGAATAGAGTTGAGCTGAGGTGAGCTGAGATGAGTGGGTTGGGTTGATTAAACCAACACTCATCATGTGAGTGTTGGTTTTTAATTTTCGCGAGGGGTGATTGGGGTGACGGTTAGTTTATAAGGCGGGGAAGTACCTGTGGTAGTAAAAGGCCAAATAAAAAGAGCTTAGCTGAGGAGGGTTAGACTTTGAGGAAGAGTTTGTTAGGCATGATCGCGGTTTTATTGCTGGCTGGCTTGGCGGTTACGGGCTGCAGCGGGGGTGCTGCAAAAGAGGGTAAAAAGGAAGAAGAATCCGGGGCTGCAAAACCTATCGTCTTGAAATATGCTTTCTTTGCTCCTGCCAATACTTTCCCTGCCAGGCAAATGGAAAAGTGGAAGGAAGAACTGGAGAAGCGGACCAATAACAAGGTCAAGGTCGAGTTGTTCCCCGGGGGAACCCTGCTGACTGCTCAGAACATGTATGATGGGGTAAAAAACGGGGTGGCAGACATTGGCTTGTCCTGTCCGACCTACGAACCTGGCCGCTTCCCGTTGTTGGCCATTTCAGACCTGCCTTCCGGTTTCCCCAACTCCAGGGTAGCCAGCCAGGTGGTCTTCGATTTGATTAAGGAGTTTCCGCCCGACGCCTTTAAGGATTTTAAGATTATCACTGCTTTTGCCACTGAACCTGCCCACCTGATGGTCACGGAGCCGGTTACCAGCCTGCAAGACCTGAAAGGGAAACAAATTAGAATATCCGGGGCTCTTACCCCGGTCTTAAAGGAATTGGGCGCTTCCCCCGTGGGGATGCCCATGTCGGAGGTCCCGGAAGCCCTCCAAACAGGTATTATTAAGGGGCTGGTGACTTCGCGAGAAATCCTGATGGATTTGAAACTGGCGGAGAAACTCAAGTACACGACCGATTACCCCCTGACCATCACCAGCTTTGTGGCGGTGATGAATAAAGATGTCTGGAACTCCCTTCCCCCTGACGTGCAAAAAGTGATTGATGACTTGAGCCTCGAAATGGCCATTTGGACCGGCGAGTACATGGATAACCACGTCAAGGAAGCCCTGGAATGGAGTAAAAAGGAACACGGCCTGCAAATAATCACCCTTTCTCCGGAGGAGAAGGCGGCCTGGGACAAAATCCTCAAACCCATTCAGGATAAATACGTTGAGGAATTGAAGGCAAAGGGCCTGCCTGCCGAGGAATACAGAAAGAGGCTTTATGAATTGAAGGAGAAGTACAGCAAGCAGTAGTTCGCGTTCAGCAAGACCGTAATAACGTGGATGTGGTGTTGTCGGCGCGAAGCACTGGAGTGAGCGAGGACCCAGCACTCACCGGGATACTGGCTCTTCCCAAAACCGGATGTATCAGTTAAACCTGAAACACCGGGAGTAATATTTGGGTGAGTGCTGGGCCGCATCCAATCGGCTTCGCTGAACATTTACATGCGGGATCGGTGAGGTGAACGCTTTGGGGTTGCTGGAAAAACAAGTGATGCAGAAAAGGGCGGTAGCCGGCCTGCCCGGTAAGGTGGAGGCTCTTGACCGTTTAAACAGTCTGAGCCTCGTGCTCAATCAAGGGCTGGCCTGGGTGGCCGGCGGCAGTTTGCTATTGATGGTGCTGGTGGTCGTTGGTAATGCCCTCCTGCGCGTGGTTTATGCGCCGTTTTCCGGTACCACGGAAATTGTCGGCTGGCTGGCGGCCGTTACTGGGGCTTTCGGGCTGGGTTATACCCAGGTTAACCGGGGCTACGTCGAGCTGGATGCCCTGGTTGAGCGGTTATCACCTGGTTTGCAGAAGGCCATCAAGCGTCTCATGCTTTTCATCAGCATGATCTTTTTTGCCCTGGTTGCATGGCAGATCACCGTTTACGGCCTGAATGTGGCTAAAAACGGCAACCTGTCGGAAACCATGGGGATACCCTTTTACCCCCTGATATTCCTGGTTTCGCTGGGTTTTGTGGGATTGACCCTGGCCATATTCGTTGATTTTCTCAAGGAGTTTAACGGGGGTGCCACCAGGTGAGTCCTGTCACCCTGGCCCTCATCGGTCTGGTTGTATTGTTTTTATTGATGTTTCTCCGGATGCCGATCAGTTTCTCCATGTTAATAGTGGGATTCCTGGGGTTGCTGGTGGTGGCGTCACCCAAGGCAGCCTTCAACGTTTTAACCGCAGATCTTTGGAATCAATTCTCCAGCTATACCATGAGCGTGATCCCTTTGTACATCTTGATGGGGGAAATTGTTTTCCGTACCGGGGTGAACGAGAGCCTTTTTAACGCCGCTTACAAATGGCTGGGACGGCTCAAAGGCGGCATGGCGGCCACCGTTGTCCTGGCCAGCACCGGATTTGCGGCCATCTGCGGTTCCAATTCGGCCACCGCCGCCGCCATGGGGACCATGGCTTTGCCTGAACTGAAAAAATACAGGTACGATCAGACCTTCAGCGCAGCCACGGTGGCGGCCGGAGGAACCCTGGGCGTAATTATTCCTCCCAGTACGGTGCTGATTGTCATTGCTCTGCAAACCGAACAGTCCGTACGGCAGTTGTTCGTGGCCAGCGTGATTCCCGGCCTGCTTTTGACGCTCTTGTTTCTGGGAACGGTATTCTTCCTTTGCCAGAGAAATCCCGAACTTGGCCCGGACGGGCCCCGGGTGAGCCTGAAAGAAAAATTGTCCTCTTTACCCGGCTTTGTTCCTTCGCTTCTCCTGTTTGCCTTTGTGATTGGCGGGCTTTTTCTCGGCTGGTTCACCCCTACGGAATCCGGGGCCTTCGGGGCTTTTGGCGCCATGCTGATTTCCCTCGCCATGCGTAAGCTGAATGCGGAGAACCTGAAAGCGGCACTTTTCGGCACCTTGAAATCGTCAACCATGGTGATCACGCTGGTAATCGGGGCGATGGTTTTCGGCCGTTTTCTGGCCATCACCCGGCTCCCCTACGAGGTAGCCGATTGGGCCAGTTCCCTGCAGGTACCGCCGGTATTGATTCTCGTGGCGATCCTGCTGGTGTATCTCATCGGTGGGGCCTTAATGGATGCCCTGGGGTTTTTGATCATATCCATCCCCATTTTTTACCCGACGGTAATTTCTTTGGGCTACGATCCCATCTGGTTTGCGGTGGTACTCTGCATTGTGACCAGCGCCGGGGCCATCACGCCGCCGGTAGGCGTGGCGGTATTTGTGGTAAAAGGATTGTCACCGGAAGTATCACTGATGTCAATTTTCAAAAGGGCATCTGTTTTCCTCATCAGTTACGCCGTCCTGCTCTCTTTGTTGGTGGCTTTCCCACAGATTATTACCTCCGTGGTTAGATAAAGATTGCTCAATCAGTTACGCTACTGGAGGAGGCCTTTTGATGGCAGTTGCTGAAAAAATGCTTTTGATGGGTAATGAGGCTATTGCCAGGGGAGCGGTGGAAGCGGGGGTACAGGTGGTTACGGGTTACCCCGGCACCCCTTCCTCGGAGGTTTTTGGGACGCTGGCTCATTTCGCCAAAGAATACGGTTATTACGCCGAGTGGTCCGTCAACGAAAAGGTGGCCCTGGAAGTGGCTGCCGGGGCGGCCTATGCCGGGGCCCGGGCTCTGGTAACCATGAAACAGGTTGGCCTCAATGTGGCGGCGGACCCCCTGATGACGCTGGCCTATATCGGTGTCAAAGGCGGCCTGGTCCTGGTAGTGGCGGATGACCCGGGGCCTCACAGCTCCCAGAACGAACAGGATACCAGAAAATTTGCCCAGTTCGCCAAACTGCCCGTCCTTGATCCGTCCACTCCCCAGGAAGCCAAGGATATGACGGTGGCGGCCTTTGAACTTTCCGAACAACTGGGCCTGCCTGTGATCCTCCGGCCCACCACCAGGACCTGCCACGTCTGCCAGGATGTCACCCTCGGCCCTCTACCGTTAACCAGGAATGAATGCAGGTTTGACAAGAACCCGGGATGGGTAATCCTTCCCGGCCTCGCCTACAAAAAGCATATATGGCTCAACCAAAAGCAAAAGGAGATAAGCCGGCTGTTTAGCAGCATGCATTTTAACAGGGCCGAGATTAAAGGCAAAACCGGGATTATTACTTCCGGCGTGAGCTACAACTACGTGGTGGAAGCCCTGGAAATGCAGGGCTGGGAGGCATCCCTCCTTAAAATAGGGACTCCCTATCCCCTACCTGAAGACCTGGCTTTAGAATTTTTGTCCCAGGTGGAACGGGTGCTGGTGGTCGAAGAACAGGAGCCCGTGGTGGAAGATCAGGTGATCCACCTGGCCTGGCGGCACAACCTGCCGGTCGGTGTGGCGGGCAAACACAACGGGCTGGTGCCCCGGGAAGGGGAACTGGATGTTGACAAGGTAACTGCCATCCTGCATAAGTATTTCGGTTTTGTGGGGATGGAGCAGGCTGCTGCAGGTAATACGGTGCGCCGCGCTCCTGATTTACCTTTGAGGACCCCCGTCCTTTGCGCGGGATGTCCCCACCGGGCGGTTTTCTATGGTTTTAAGGAGGCCTTGAAGGATTACGACCCGGTTTTTACCGGAGATATTGGGTGTTATACCCTGGGGGTTATTCCACCCCTCAACGCCCTCGATACCTGCCTTTGCATGGGTGCGAGCGTCACCATCGCTTCCGGCCTTTCCCGTGTGGAACAGGGGCGCAAACACGTGGCCTTCCTGGGAGACTCCACCTTTTTCCACACGGGGGTAGCGGGCCTGATTAACGCGGTTTACAACCGCGCCGACATCACCCTGGTGATCCTGGACAACGGCACCACCGCCATGACAGGTCACCAGCCCCACCCGGGAATTGGGAGGAATGCCACCGGCGACCCGGCCCGGAGAATAGACATTGCCGGGCTGGTCAAGGGGTGCGGCGTGGATTACATCCGCCAGGTTGACGCTTATAACCTCCAGGAGGTTATGCAAGCCGCCAGGGAAGCCGTCCAGTATGAAGGCCCTTCCGTGGTTATCGCCAGGCGGGAATGTGTAGCCCTGGTCAAGCCCGGGGCGCGCTACCGGGTAAATACCGGCGCCTGCATCGAGTGCATGTTGTGCGTGAAAAACCTTGGATGCCCGGCTTTGTCCGGGGAGGAAAAGGTGGTAATCTCCGAAAAGTGCACCGGATGCGGCGTTTGCGCCCAGGTTTGCCCGGCGGATGCCATCGAGGAGGTGAGCCGGCATGAAGTTTGACCTGGTTATTACCGGAGTGGGTGGGCAGGGAACAGTCCTGGCCTCCCGGATCGTCGCCAGGGCTGCCATGGACGCCGGGTGGCAGGTCAGGACTTCCGAAACCATTGGGATGGCCCAGCGGGAAGGTTGCGTGGTAAGCCATGTCCGGGTAGGGGAAAATCTCGCAGGCGCCCTCGTTCCGGATGGCAGGGCCGATGTCTTGCTGGGTTTTGAACTGGCGGAGGCGGTCAGAGCTCTGGCCAAGCTCAAAGCTGGTGGTAAGGCCATTGTCAATGAAGACGTCATTGTGCCAACGTCGGTATCAGTGGGTTTGTCCCGGTACCAGGTTCAAGATATCCGGGAGTACCTGGAGAAGGAACTCCCGGGAGTGTGCTTTCTCAGGGCTTCGGAGGTGGCCAGGGAGGCGGGAAATAGTAAAACCGCCAATGTGGTGATGCTGGGGGCGCTCTCGACTCTCCCCGGCCTCCCCTTCAGCCCGGAGGGGTTGCTGGAAGCGGTACTGAAGACTGTGCCGTCACAGTTTAGAGAGATTAACCGGAAGGCTTTTGAAATGGGCCGCCGGGCCATGGGGGTATGTTGAATGGCTTTAGAAGCTGCAGATCTTGCCAGGGGTCAATTCGATTTCGAGAGCTTGTATGAGATGCAGGGATCAATGCTCCGGGAAATGATCCAGCGGGTGTACCAGAACTCCCCTTTCTATCGTAAAAAGCTGGATGAAGCAGGGGTGGATCCCGGATCCATCAAAACTGTTGCCGATCTTGCGCGGGTACCTTTCACCGACAAGCACGAACTGCGCGACGCCTATCCCCTGGGACTGATGGCCGTCCCTGAGAAACAGGTGGTCCGCATTCATTCCTCCTCCGGTACCACAGGCAAGCCGGTTATTGTGCCTTACACCAAGAAAGACGTGGATATCTGGGCCGAAATGATGGCCCGCTCCCTGGCCATGACAGGGGTCAACAACCGGGACAGGGTGCAGATCACTCCGGGCTACGGCCTGTGGACGGCGGGCATCGGTTTTCAGGCCGGCGTTGAACGGCTGGGCGCCATGGCCATACCCACCGGTCCCGGGAATACGGAAAAGCAAATGGAAATGATGATCGACCTGAAGACCACTGTTTTGATCGGCACCTCCTCTTACGGCCTCCTGCTGGCTGAAGAGGCCTATAAAAGGGGAATCCTGGATCAAATCAAACTCCGCCTGGGTATCTTCGGTTCGGAACGCTGGGGAGATAAAATGCGCCGCCGCATCGAAGAAATCTTCAATATTGAGACTTTTGACATCTATGGACTGACTGAGATCTACGGCCCGGGGATTGCCATTGATTGTCCCTGCCACAGCGGCCTCCATTACTGGTCCGACCACCTCCTTTTTGAAATCATTGACCCCATTTCGGGTAAGCAGCTTCCCCCCGGGGAAGAGGGAGAACTGGTCATCACCACCTTGACCAAGGAAGGTATGCCCCTGCTCAGGTACCGCACCCATGACATCACCCGGTTACTGCCCCACAGGTGTCCTTGTGGAAGCGAGTATCCCATGATCGACCGGATTCTCGGCCGGACCGACGACATGATCAAGATTAAAGGGGTAAATATCTACCCGGGTCAGGTTGACCATGTCCTCAAGGTGACGGAAGGGGCCGGCAGTGAGTATCAAATAATCCTGACCAGGATCGAAGGCAAGGATCACATGCTGATCAAAATAGAAGGAGAAGAAGGAAAAGACCCCCAGAGAGTCGCCGGGGAGTTCAAGCGTAACATAAAATCCTGGATTGGCATCACTGCCGACGTGGAAGTGGTCGCGCCGGGCACCTTACCTAGAAGTGAGAAGAAAAGTAAAAGGGTTTTTGATTACCGGGACATGTAAAAATTTAACTCGGAAAACGGGCTGGTCCGTAGTACCCTCGCCTTCGCCGGCAACATTACAGGTGTTGCCGGTCTTATTTTTATAACGCTTTATTTTATTTACGTGATTACCGGGGAGTTTTTTACTTCCAAAAGCGCATTATCCGGTATTACAATTAAGGTAAAAACCTATTCCCGTTATTAAGAGGTGGGATCATTGCACAGATTTTTTTACGGCAACCGTATATTGTTTCTGGTAACCCTGCTGCTGGTACTACCTGTTCTTCTTACCGTCTATATGATGCATATTATCAAAAACAGCGAGCTCTCCCTTCTGGAACACCAGAAGGCGAAGCTGAACCAGGCGGCTTATTTGCTTGACCAGAACTTGACTGTCAGCCTGGATGATTATCTAGTCAACAAGGGTCTGGAAGATAAGTCTCGACAGGACTATGTACCGGTAATGGCCGGGGATAACTTGTGCGGTGTTGTGCGGACTATTGACCTGTTCTGGCTTATAGGTGAAATTCTGGAGGATATGGCTTGAGTTGAATAACCTGTCTGAATAAGGCGGCCTTTTTAATAGCTAACGCTATCATCCGGGCAGGCATTAGCGGCTTACGCGCTTTTGGCCTGCAGTATGGCCCGCCAAACGGCTGGAAGAGCTCGGTGAATGTCTGTTCACTGGTTGGGAATCCGGCATGCGGGCCTGGATAAATTATATATTATCTGGCTTTAAAAGCATTTTCACTCTGCTTGGGGGGCCCGGGGCAGAGTGTTTATTTTTGCCCGCCAGCGGTGAACGCTATACCCCGGGTTCGCATTTTACCATTTACATTGTTCAAAAACACGCTGAGGCTATAATTTAGGCAATTGGACTTAAATCTCTTAAGATTTGGTCAGCTGTAGTGTAAAATCCTGAAGTAGAAGTAGAGTGAAGACGCGCTGGCTCAATACGGGGGTGATGTTGGGATTTTGGTTCCAGGTGGGGAGAATCAACGTTTCCAGAAAAAGAAAAAGGAGGTCTTGTTTTTATGGCCAATGAAGATAAGGTCCTTGAGGCATTGTTAAAGGAAGACCGGACATTCCCGCCGCCGGCATATTTTATCGAAAAGGCGTTGGTAAAAGATACCTCCCTCTATGAAGAGGCAAAGAAAGATCGCGAGGCTTTCTGGGCCAAACAGGCCGAAAACATAGACTGGTTCCAGAAGTGGGACAAAGTGCTGGATACCAGCAACGCTCCATTCTTCAAGTGGTTTGTAAACGGCAAATTGAACGTTTCCTATAACTGCATCGACCGCCACCTGAACACCTGGCGCAGGACCAAGGCGGCCATCATCTGGGAAGGTGAGCCCGGAGATGACCGGGTGCTAACCTACCAGGATCTGTACCGGGAAGTAACCAGATGTGCCAATGTGCTTAAAGAGCTGGGCGTCCGGCGGGGGGACCGGGTGACCATTTACCTGCCGATGATTCCCGAACTGCCCATTGCCATGCTGGCCTGCGCCCGCATAGGTGCCCCCCACAGCGTGGTTTTTGGGGGGTTCAGTGCCGAATCTCTGAGGGACCGCATTAACGACTGCCAGGCCAAGCTGGTCATTACCGCCGACGGCGGCTGGCGCCGGGGCGGCATTGTACCCTTAAAGAAGAACTGTGACGATGCGCTGGCCGAATGCCCCAGTGTGGAAAAGGTGCTCATGGTTAAACGCACCGGCCAGGACGTTAACTTCGTACAGGGGCGCGATTACTGGTGGCATGAAATGATGGCCAGGGCGCCCATTGGCTGCGAGCCGGAGCACATGGATGCCGAGGATATGCTGTACATTCTGTATACCAGCGGCACCACCGGCAAGCCCAAGGGTGTAGTGCACACCACCGGCGGCTACCTGGTTGGAGTTTCCACCACCCACCGGATGATCTTTGATATTAAGGACGATGACATTTACTGGTGCACCGCCGACATCGGCTGGGTGACCGGCCACTCCTATATCGTATACGGACCTCTGGCCAACGGCTGTACCACGGTAATGTACGAGGGCAGCCCCGACTGGCCGGAAAGGGACCGCTTCTGGGCCATTGTTGAAAAGTATCGCGTCAACATCCTGTACACTGCTCCGACGGCCATCCGGGCCTTTATGAAGTGGGGTACCGAGTGGCCCGGCAGGCGCGATCTCTCCAGTTTAAGGCTCTTAGGTACAGTGGGTGAGCCCATTAACCCAGAGGCCTGGATGTGGTATTACAAGTATATTGGCAACGAGCGCTGCCCCATTGTGGATACCTGGTGGCAGACGGAAACCGGTATGATTCTTATTTCACCACTGCCCGGTGTTACCACCTTAAAGCCCGGTTCTGCTACCATACCCTTCCCCGGTGTGGAGGCCGCAGTGGTGGATAATACCGGCAAGGACGTACCCCTTGGCAGCGGCGGCTACCTGGTCCTCAAGTCCCCCTGGCCGGCCATGCTGCGCACCATTTACGGCGATCCCGACCGTTACGTGGCCCAGTACTGGAGCCGCTTCGAGAACATGTACTTCACCGGTGACGGGGCCAGGTGGGATGAGGATGGTTACTTCTGGATCATGGGCCGGGTGGACGACGTGATTAACGTAAGCGGTCACCGTCTGGGAACAATGGAAATTGAGAGCGCCCTGGTGGATCACCCGGCAGTGGCCGAGGCTGCTGTTATCGGTAAAGCCCACGAGGTCAAAGGTCAGGCCGTGAGTGCCTTCGTTACCTTAAAGGAAGGATTCCAGGGTACTCCTCAACTGATTGAAGAATTAAAAGCCCACGTGGTCAAGAAGATCGGTGCCCTGGCCCGTCCTGAGGATATTTTCTTCACCGCTGAATTGCCCAAGACCCGCAGCGGTAAGATCATGCGGCGCCTGCTGCGGGATATCGCCGAGGGGCGGGTGCTGGGTGACACCACCACTCTGGCGGATCCCTCGGTGGTGGCTCAAATCAAGCAGCAATACGAATCACAGGAAAGCTAAATTTGGACCTGCCGGGCGGCGGTTGTGCCAGCGCTTCCGCCTGCGGGGCGGTTTGAATCACCAGGCATTACCTCCGCCCGCCGCCCGGCGGGTCCATTATTTTTTTATAAAAGGCGGGCATTTGCAGTGCCTGCCTTTTTTCCGGCCCACAGGCCGGTTTTCTTGCGTATGAAGGAATAGACATTTTGACGTTTAATTAATATAATAAAGTTAATCAGTTAATAAAATTATTTATCTAGAATGTTATGAATATTTAAAAAAGAGTTACAGGGAGGGGAGGGTCGTGCAGAGGAAACTGGCCCTGGGGGTAATTGCCCGCTGGTTGCCGATCAATTTTTTAGCCACCGGCTTTGTACTTCTATGGGATCCCCTGGCGTGGAAGCTGGTGCTGGCCATGGTCTGTGTCAATGCCGTGGCTGCCTTTTTAGTTAGTGATTACATTCAAAAACAAAAGATAGTTAACTTGAAGACCGAGCAGCATCCTTTAGATTCCACCCTCCAGATTGCCAGCGAAACATTGCCCTATCTGCGTCGGGGGTTAAACGAAGAGACGGCGGCAAAAACCGCGGAGATCATTCAAAAAATCAGCGACGTGGCCGCAGTGGCCATCACTGACCGGGAGAAGGTCCTGGCTTACATTGGTGCCGGGTCCGACCACCACCAGCCCGGGGGATCCATCATGACCGACGCCACCCGGGAGGTGCTGGCTACGGGCGAGCTAAAGGTGGTACGCAGCGGCCGGGATCTGCAGTGTCCCGTTCCGCACTGTCCTTTGGAGTCGGCGGTAATTTCCCCTCTTAAGTGTAAAGAGGAAATTGTGGGAACCATTAAGCTTTACCGGACGCAGCCGGGGGAAATCCCCCAGAACCTGGTTAAGCTGGCCGAAGGCCTGGCCCAGTTGCTGGGCATGCAGATGGAGCTGGCGGAACTGGACCGACAGGCCCAGTTAGTGACTAAAGCGGAACTGGATGCCCTTCATGCCCAGATAAACCCGCATTTTCTATTCAATACCCTCAACACGATCATTATGTTCAGCCGTACAAACCCGGAAACGGCGCGGCGCCTGCTTATTCGCCTGGCCTCCTTTTTCCGCCACGCTTTAAAGCGCCACGGTCACTTCAATACCTTGAGGGAAGAAATTGAATACCTGAATACTTACCTCATTCTGGAAAAAGCCCGTTTTCGTGAAAAGTTGCGGGTAATCAGGAATATTGACCGGGAACTGCTGGACTACCAGGTACCGGTACTGACCATCCAGCCTTTAGTGGAAAATGCCATTAAACACGGGATTCTCCCCAAGCCGGGACAGGGTACGGTGCAGATTACGGCCCAGCGGTTGGATGAGGATATGCTGATTGTGATTAGAGATGACGGGGTAGGTATACCCCCGGAAAGGTTGCCCGAAGTGCTCCGGCCCGGAGTCGGTTCGGGCAACGGTGTAGGCCTCAGTAATGTGCATGAGCGGTTAAAGAGCCTTTTTGGCAAAGATTATGGCCTGCGCATTATCAGTGCACCCAATGCCGGAACGTCGGTTTATGTGCGGGTACCTTTATTGTGCAAACTGTGGCAAGGGGAGGGGAATTTAGGTGAAGTTAAAGGCGCTCATAGTAGATGATGAATATCCGGCCCGGCAGGAACTGCGTTACGCCTTGAGCAGTTTTGATAATATCGAAATTGTAGGAGAGGCCACCAATGCCCAGGAGGCCATGACACTGATCAAGGCCCTGGACTACCAGGTTCTTTTTTTAGACATTTCCATGCCCGGTATGAGCGGCCTTGAGCTGGGGGCAGTTATCCAGGAACTGCCCAGGCAACCGCAGGTAATTTTCGTGACCGCTTACGATGAATATGCGGTGCGGGCTTTTGAGGTCAATGCGGTGGATTACCTTTTGAAGCCGGTAGATCAGGCCCGGTTAAAAAAGGCTGTAGACAAAGTGCTGAAAAAATACCAGGAAATTACTCCAGCTGACACTGCGGCAGCGGTGGAAGAGGACCTGGTTGCGCCTGCCGTCCGGGGGGGTAATGGGGCAGGTCAATTTAAAATCGACCGTATCCCCGCGGAAAAACAGGGCAAGACGGTGCTGGTCGCCGAGTCGGATATTGTGTACGCCTTCACGGAACAGGATTATATTTATATTAAAACTTACGCCGATAAGTTTTTTACCCGTTTCACCTTAAAAGAACTGGAGGCCCGCTTAAACCCCAACATGTTTTTCCGCACCCACCGCTGCTATATAGTAAACCTCCACAAGGTAAAGGAAATCGTGCCCTTCTTTAACGGCACTTATAACCTGGTGGTGGATGACAAGGAAAACAGCGAGGTGCCGGTGAGCCGGGCCCAGGCGAAAAAGCTGCGCAAGATCTTGGGCTTCTGAACGAACTGTGAATCAGCAGTCAAGGGAAACGGCATGGCTAACATGGTCGTGCCTTTTTTTTTGTTCAGCTGCCCTGAAATATCCCTAGTTTGTTAAAGCCCCTGTTTTGGCTCTGTAGCGAGCGACTTGAGCTGAGCGGCCGGGAGCCAAAACAGGATAGTTGGAAAGTGGGAATAACTCAGCCAACTGCCTGCAGGTCGCGGGGCGGCGGTATAAACAAGTGTCCTTTTGTGAAAACTATGTTGAAGGACTGCTGGCAGGAAGTTGTTCTTGAGTGGAAACCTGGTATGGATGGTGATTTTGATGCAGGCTGTCTGGGATATGTTAAGCGACCAGAAGATCTGGAACCTGTTGGGCGACGTGCAGCGCCCCCTGGATGAGGACATTATTCGTTTAATGTTCATTGAGCTTTTCAGCCGGGTAAAGGTTCTGGAAGAGGAGAATCTCGCCTTGCGCGTTTTGTTGATGGAGCAGGGCCTGGTGGACGAGGAGCTTTACGCCCTCACCCGGCGGGCGGTGCGGGAATTTCTTAAAGAAAAGGATGACCAGCGGGCGGCAGAAAGCGAGTTCTTTGCCCGGTCGGGGATTCCTTTCCCCGAATGGGTGAACTTTAAGCTCCGGGGAACCTTTAGCAACAACGGCGAAGGGGTTTAATGGCAGGGTTTTACCACTTAAAGGAGAACTATTTAGAAGTAAAGACCGGTATTTCCTGAGCAGGACTTCAGGGAATTCTAACCAGACGGGAGAGAAAGATGGAACGCGATACGCGAGGCAGTATCTGCGGCATTGGTTCCGACCTGGTTTCCGTGAGCAGGATCAGGCAGGCGGTAGTGAAATTTGGGGGGCGCTTTTTAACCAGGGTTTTTACCGGCCGGGAGCGCCGGTACTGTGCGGCCCGCCGGGATCCCTATCCCTGTTATGCAGCCCGTTTTGCCGCCAAGGAAGCGGTGCTAAAGGCCCTGGGCACCGGCTTAACTGCGGGCTGCAGCTGGCAGGACGTGGAAGTAATTCCCGGCAGGCAAGGTGCCCCCCGGGTGGAATTGTACGGCAGGGCCGCCCTGCTTGCCCGGGAGCGGGGAATTAAAAAGTTTCTTATAACCCTCTCCCACGATGGTTCGTACGCCGTAGCCTTTGCTGTGGCCCTTGGTGATTAACTGATTGAGCGAGGTGTTCCCCATGCGCGTGGTTACCGGAGGGCAGATGCGCGAGCTGGACCGCACTGCTATGGAAGATTACGGCATACCAGGCCTGGTGTTGATGGAAAATGCTGGCCTGGCGGTAGTGCGGGTCGTCCAACAGGTGCTGGGTGAAGTGGCGGGCAAACGGGTGGCCGTGTTTGCCGGTAAGGGAAATAACGGGGGAGACGGACTGGTGGTGGCCCGTCACCTGTTTAACGCCGGGGCGGAGGTCAAGGTTTTGCTCTTAGCTAAGCCGGAGGAAATTAGCGGAGATGCGGCAGTTAATTTAGCTATCTGGCAGAAGATGGGCCAACCGGTGTATCCCGTGGCCAGGGGCGAGGACTTGAGTGCGGTGCGCCTATTTCTGGTGGGTGCCCATGCAGTCGTAGATGCCATCTTTGGCACCGGATTTAAAGGCGCGGCCCGGGAGCCGGCGGCGGGAGTGATTGAAGCCATCAATGCCAGCGGCAAACCGGTGGTGGCCGTAGATATACCCTCCGGGGTGGAGGCCGACACCGGGCAGGTGCACGGCCCCTGTGTACGGGCCACCCACACCGTAACCTTTGCCCTGCCCAAGCTGGGCCTGGTACAGGAACCCGGGCGCAGCCACGTAGGGGAACTGCACGTGGCCGATATTTCCATCCCTTCTTTTTTATTGGAGGAGGGCACCCCCGGCCGTTACCTGATCACGGAAAAAATGGTCCGGGAATGGCTGCCTCCCCGGCCTGCCTGGGCCCACAAGGGATCCTGCGGACGGGTGCTGGTGGTGGCCGGTTCCCGGGGTATGACCGGCGCGGCCTGCCTGGCGGCCCTGGGTGCCGCCAGGGCCGGGGCGGGGCTGGTGACCCTGGCCATGCCTGCAGAGCTGCAGGATGTGATGGCGGTAAAGCTGACGGAAGTAATGACGGTTGGGCTGCCCGGAACCCGGGAGGGAACGCTGGCCCGCAGCGCCCGGAGTGAAATTCTGGCCCTGCTGGAAAGGGCTGATGTGCTGGCCATCGGCCCGGGTCTTTCCCGGCACCTGGAAACGGTGGCCCTGGTGCGGGAGTTATTGCCGGCGTTACGGGTGCCCTGCGTCATCGACGCCGATGGCCTGAACGCCCTGGCCGGCGATGTACAGTTGTTGAGCCGTATATCCGTGCCCGCGGTGGTTACGCCCCACGAAGTGGAGATGGCCCGCCTGCTGGGGCGTCCCCTGGAAGAGGTCCGCTCCCGGCGCCTGGCGGTTGCGGAGGAAGCAGCGGCAAATTGGGGGGTGGTAGCCCTGCTGAAAGGGGCCGCTACTCTGGTCGCCTGCCCCGACGGTAGTACTTACATCAATCCCACCGGTAATCCCGGCATGGCCACCGGGGGTAGCGGTGATGTCCTTACCGGGGTGATTGCCGGCCTCCTGGCCCAGGGCATGAGTGCCCCCCGGGCAGCGGCGGCAGGGGCATACCTGCACGGCCTGGCCGGGGACATGGCCGCCCGGGAAAAAGGCATGCGGGGCTTGCTGGCGGGCGACATTCTGGAACTGCTGCCATCGGCCATAGCGCAGGTGGAATGTAATGTAATGATTGCCTGAAATCCCCTTGTCATAAATCCCCTTTTGGTTTAAAATAAATGACGGAACTATGGTACAATGCTGTATCAACCGGGCCAATGAAGTCCCAGGACAGGATATTTTCACGTCTTGGGGCTTTCTTTTTTCCGTGATGCAGCGCCAATCGAGGGGGATTGTGCTGGTGAAGAAAATTGAAGCCATCATTCGGCCGGCCAAACTGGAAGCGGTCAAAGGAGCCCTGGGGCGTTTTGGTATTCACGGTATGACGGTCAGCCAGGTGCTGGGTTGCGGGTTGCAGCGGGGGCGGGTGAGCATTTACCGGGGCCATGAGTATAGCATTAACCTGTTGCCCAAGGTAAAAATAGAAATTGCCGTTCCCGACCGGTGGGTGGATGAGGTGGTCCGGATTATTTCTGATGCCGCCCGGACGGGCGAAATAGGAGACGGCAAGATTTTTATCTACCCGCTGGAAAATGCCCTGCGCATAAGGACCGGCGAGGAGGGGGAAGAAGCATTATAAGCCCGTCGTTAAAAACAGCAGGGCTTTCCACTCCTGTTTTATTGATGCGTTTATTTGGGTCAAACAAAAATTGCGTATGTCCGCAGGAGGACATTTTATGAGCGATGGTGCTCTGTGGGGATGGGTCATCCCCCGGGGCACTTTTGTTTTAAAAGGGAACGGACCGGAGCGAGGGTGGCCGCAGCAGCCGGCGGGACGACGGGCATGTTATTTACCATGTGGAAATACGGCAAGGCCGAACGGTGCCCTGGCCGGTTTGGCCGCCATTACCGCTGGGACGGCTTACGTGACGCCGGCAGGCGCGGTGATTATCGGCGGTGTGGCCGGTGTGCTGGTTGTACTGGCGGTGGGTTTCTTTGACCGGGTGCGGGCGGACGATCCGGTGGGGGCCATTGCTGTACACGGTGTGAACGGTACCTGGGGTGCGCTGGCGGTGGGCCTGTTTGCGGAAAAAGGCGGCCTTTTTTACGGTGGAGGATTGCATCTTTTAGGCGTGCAGGCTCTGGGAGTGCTGGCAGTTTCCCTGTGGGCCTTTACGGCTACCGGGCTGGTGTTTTATCTCCTGAAAAAGACAGTGGGCATCCGGGTACCGGCCAGCGAGGAGTTGGAGGGGCTGGATATTAACGAACACGGTATTCCTGCCTATGCCGGTTTGGTGGCTGGTTCCCTGGGTGAAGTGGGGGTAGATGAGTTTGCACCCGACACCACGTGTGCTCCGGAAGTGGTGAGCAGGGCGGCTGTACAAAAGTGATATTCTTCCCGGGTTTCTTTAAATGGTTTTGCGACCGGTGGCGAGCATAAATGAGAAGGGCGAGCAGGTCCTTTGCTTTAGTATGTAACAAGCCCCGGCATATACTGGCTGATCCTGTGTTATGAGAAAGCCTGGATAAGAGAGTGCCTTCCAGCCGTTTTCTTTAAACTTTAAAAAAGGTGTTGACAACAAATTCTCCCTGACTTATAATCTGGAACAGGGGCAGATACAGGGGAGTATCTAAGGAGGCAGTGGCACTTTCTAACGGAAGGTTCCGTTAGGAGCGGTTTATCCCATACAAACGGGCTATCCAATGGTGGAGATCGAGCAAAGGCGCTTTTTCAGAAGGTATGTCTTCTGAAGGGCGCCTTTATATCTTATCTTACCAGCGTGAGCTCAAAGCAAGGGTGCTTTAAAGAGAGCGATGTTGCTCCATTAAAGCACCCTTTTTACGTTTTGCAGGAAACGTCCGGCCGGTGAATTGGCGCCGTTCACCACGGGCGATAAGATACAGGCCATCTTCGGCCGTTACAGCAGGATCCGGAGGCTGCAGCGGCTGGAGGTGCAGAAACCAGGGTTGGTTTAGACATTTAAATACAGTTTTAAGGGAGGGAATAATTTGTTAAGATATAGCAATATCAAATTGAAACTTAAGACCTTTGCAATGCTTTTTGTCTTAACTATTATCTTAACTTCAATCTTATCAGGATGCGGGGCTACAAATAAAGGGGAAAAAACTACCGAGACAAGTGATGCAACTACAATCAAAGTAGGTATTTTGCATTCGCTGAGTGGAACTATGTCCATTAGTGAAACATCTTTGCGTGATGCTGAGCTGATGGCTATTGACGAGATTAACGCAGCAGGTGGAATTTTGGGTCGGAAAATTGAACCCATAATAGAAGACGGGGCTTCCGACTGGCCTACCTTTGCTGAAAAAGCGAAAAAATTACTTGAACGGGATAAAGTAGCTACAATCTTTGGGTGTTGGACATCAGCAAGCCGCAAAGCTGTACTCCCTGTAGTAGAGAAATATAACGGCCTGCTATGGTACCCGGTACAATATGAGGGACTAGAATCTTCACGTAATATTTTCTATACAGGCGCGGCCCCTAACCAGCAGATTGTTCCTGCTGTAGAGTGGCTACTTAAACAGGGTAAGAAGCGGTTTTTCTTGTTGGGCTCGGATTATGTCTTCCCACGAACAGCTCATAAGATTATCAAGGCCCAACTTCAGGCCGAGGGAGGTATTGTGGTTGGAGAAGAATATACCCCGCTAGGACATACAGACTACAGTACCATAATTAATAAGATTAAGGCTGCAAAGCCTGATGTGATTTTCAATACTTTAAACGGTGATAGCAATGTAGCTTTCTTCAAGCAACTCCGGGCTGCTGGTATTACGGCAAATGATATCCCGACCATGTCAGTAAGTATAGCCGAGGAAGAGATACGAGGTATTGGCGCAGAATACATGAAAGGGCATTATGCCGTATGGAACTACTTCCAATCTACGGATACACCGGAGAATAAGGAATTCGTGAAAAAGTATAAGGCTCGTTACGGGCAAGATCGGGTTACCGACGATCCCATTGAGGCGGCCTACTTCCAGGTTTACTTGTGGGCCGAGGCAGTAAAAAAAGCCGGTTCCACTGATGTAGACAAGGTTCGTGAAGCAGCTAGGGAGCTTGAAATTAAGGCTCCAGAGGGATTGGTACGGATTGATAAAGAAAATCAGCACACATGGAAAACAGTCCGGATTGGTCAGGTTACCGAGGAAGGACAATTTAAGGAGTTGTGGAATTCAGGTGAGCCTGTGAGGCCTGATCCCTTTTTGGAGGGCTATCAATGGGCGAAAGGACTAGCACAGGGTAAGTAATTCAAGGTACCCTTAAGCAGCCAGTAGATAAGTCAGCTACTGGCTGCTTAAGTAAAACCTAATTTTAGCGATTGTTTGCACTGGCGGAGAGTTATTCACAGGGAAAGGAGTTAAAAAGAGTGGACGTCTGGTTATTACAGATTTTTAACAGCCTTAGTGTGAGTTCTATCTTATTGCTTATCGCTCTGGGTCTCGCTATTACGTTCGGGTTGATGAACGTCATCAACATGGCCCACGGTGAACTAATTATGATTGGTGCTTACGTGACGTATGTGGTTCAAATAGTCTTTGCCAGGTATGCTGTGAGAAGCTTTGAGCTTTATTACTTGGTAGCTATTCCTATCTCATTTTTGGTAGCTGCATTTGTTGGCTTTTTGCTGGAACGGGGTTTGATCCGCTTTTTATACGGGCGGCCCCTGGATACTCTGCTGGCTACCTGGGGTATTAGCCTCATTCTTCAACAAATAGCCCGTGATATTTTTGGAGCACCGAACGTCGAAGTAAGCACGCCGCATTGGCTAAAGGGTGGTCTTGAACTTTTAGATGGCCTGCAACTTCCTTATAACCGAATATTTATCATCGTACTTGCTATAGTGTGCCTAATAAGTATCTATTTTTACATGTATCGCTCGGCCAGCGGTTGTAAGATGCGGGCAGTGGTGCAGAACCGTGCTATGGCCGCTTGTTTAGGGATCCCAACGAGCAAAGTCGATGCCTATACATTCGCGATAGGTTCTGGGTTGGCGGGGGTTGCGGGTTGCGCTCTATGCCTTTTGGGACCGATCGGTCCTTCTATAGGCACGTATTATATTGTCGATGCCTTTATGGTAGTAGTGCTAGGTGGGGTTGGCAAGCTAATTGGTACTTTTGCCGCAGCTGTAGTGATTGGCGTGTTAAATACTACGTTTGAATTTGGAAGCACAGCTACCATGGGCAAGGTACTTGCACTCTTAATGGTAATGGCTTTCTTGCAATGGAGGCCTTCAGGGTTAGTATCTTTAAAGGTTCGTACCCTTGATTAGTGGGGGAGGAAGAAACATGATAACAGGCATTAAAAAAGTGCAACTAGATAGAGAATGGATCTTCTTCGGATTAATTGGAGCTGTCTTGTTATTAGCTCCAACTCTTCTATCCGAGTTTCGTTTAAACCTGCTGGCGAAATTTTTAACCTATGCAATTATTGCCATCGGCATAGACTTGCTTTGGGGCTATGGTGGGATGTTAAGTTTAGGACAGGGTGTGTTTTTCGGGCTCGGGGCCTATTCTATGGCGATGTATCTAAAGCTGGAGGCTGCCGGGGGTGAACTGCCAGATTTCATGGTCTGGAGTGGGTTGACGGAACTCCCCTTTTTCTGGAAGCCATTTCACAATTTCTGGTTTGCTCTAGGAGCAGCGGTTATTATCCCTGCTATGGTTGCAGCATTAACGGGGTTTGTTATATTTCGAAGCCGTATTCGCGGTGTATATTTCTCCATACTCACACAGGCTCTTGCTCTTATAGTTACAATTCTTTTAATAGGCCAGCAACCATACACAGGCGGAACGAATGGTATTACTAACTTTTCAACTGTTTTTGGTTTTTCCTTGGCGGATAGTTCTACTCAGACCGTACTTTATTTTATCACGGTAATTTGCCTTGGTTGTATTTACCTTTTTTGTCGCTGGTTAACTAATTCAAGATTTGGCAAGATAATGATTGCCATCAGGGATGCAGAGAACCGGATCAGGTTTTGTGGCTACAACCCGGTAATGTTTAAGGCCTTTATTTTCGCTTTCTCTGCCTGTTTGGCCGGGTTGGCCGGAGCACTTTTTGTACCTCAAGTTGGAATTATATCTCCGGCCATGATAGGTGTAGTGCCTTCGATTGAGATGGTGATATGGGTAGCTGTGGGTGGTAGAGGAACCTTGTACGGAGCTGTCCTGGGAGCTCTGTTAGTTAATGGAGCTAAGAGTTATTTGAGTGAATCTTTCCCGGATGCGTGGCTTTATTTATTGGGATTGCTGTTTATAGCTGTTGTCTTGTTAATTCCTGATGGGATGGTTGGGTTGTTTAGAAGATTGCGTAAGAATCAGAAGACAACTTGGTATTCTCCTTCTGGAGTTGTTATACAAATGCGAAGCCATGCTGAATTTTCGTAAGCGTCAAACACAACCCACCTTGGCACAATACCCAAGTTTAAGGGATAATCTTCCTCAAAAAATAAGCTCGATGAGGAGGATTTTTTCTTATGACCAAAGCCGAACGGGAAGCGCTATGGGAAACCCGAATAGCCG
>NZ_RBWE01000001.1:688545-789213 GCF_003627965.1 Desulfofundulus salinus
AACACTACTTCGCAATCTATCGCTGCCATGAATATAGAAGAGCTGCAAAGCCGCTGTCTACAGCTGGAAGAGCAGTGCAGATGGTTGGAACAACAGAATGCCGAGCTGACCGCTAAACTGAATTGGTTTATGGAGCAGCTTCGCTTGAGCAAACACCGGCAATTCGGTGTTTCCAGCGAACGGACCGCTTCTGGCTACCAGCAGCTTTCGCTTTTTAATGAAGCGGAAGTGGAAGCCCAGCCGGATTTGCCCGAACCGGCTGTCGAAACCATCACCTACCAGCGCCGCAAACAGCGTGGCCGCCGGGAGATGGTGCTCGATAACCTGCCGGTGGAAACGGTTGAGTACCGCCTGCCGGAAGAAGAGCGGGTCTGTTCGTGCTGCGGTGGTCCTTTACATGAAATGAGCACCGAAGTACGACAGGAACTGCAGATCATCCCGGCCCAGGTAAAAGTGGTCAAGCATGTACGTTACGTTTATTCCTGCCGCCATTGCGAGCGCAACGAGCTAACCACCCCCATTGTCACCGCTCCCATGCCGGCTCCTGTACTTCCCGGAAGTATGGTTTCTCCCTCGCTTATGGCTTACATCATGAACCAGAAATACGGGGAAGGTCTGCCGCTGTACCGCCAGGAGCAGCAGTTTGCCCACCTGGGGGTGGAGCTGTCCCGGCAGACGCTTGCCAACTGGGTGCTGCACGGAGCGAATAACTGGTTGACCCTGATCTACGATCGCCTGCATGAACACCTGCTTAAGCGGGATATTCTGCATGCCGATGAGACAACCCTGCAGGTCCTCCGCGAGCCGGGCCGGGCTGCTGAAACCCAATCGTACCTCTGGCTCTACCGCACCGGGCGGGACGGTCCTCCCATTATTCTCTACGACTACCAGACCACCCGGGCCAGCAAGCACCCCCGCCGGTTCCTGGCAGGTTTTAAAGGCTACTTGCACGTTGACGGCTACGCCGGCTACAACGAACTGCCGGATGTCACCCTGGTGGGCTGCTGGGCCCATGCCCGGCGCAAGTTTGATGAAGCGTTAAAGGCCCTGCCGGAAGATAAACGCAATAAAGCAGTGGCCGCCCGGGTGGGGCTGGAATTTTGTAACCAACTTTTTGCCATTGAGCGCGACTTGAAAGATGCAACGCCCCAGGAGCGTTATCAAGCCCGCCAGGTGCGCAGCCGCCCCGTGCTGGATGCCTTTTGGGCATGGCTTAAAACCCAGAAAACACAGGTACTGCCCAAAAGTTCCTTTGGTCAGGCAGTTAACTATTGCCTGAGCCAGTGGGATAAACTCATTGCCTTTTTGCAGGATGGACGCCTGGAACTGGATAACAACCGGAGTGAGCGGTCGATCAAACCCTTTGTCATTGGCCGCAAGAACTGGTTGTTTGCCAATACTCCGCGGGGTGCCCGGGCCAGCGCTATTACTTACAGCATCATAGAAACGGCAAAGGAGAATGGGTTGAATCCTTTCCAGTACCTCAGCTATCTTTTTGAAAAACTTCCCAACCTGGACCCTAAAGACAGTAACGCCCTGGATCAGTTACTCCCCTGGTCCGATTCGCTGCCCCCTGTGTGCAGGGTTAATAAATAAGCCAGATTATGTCCCCACCTGATTGCAAGGTGGGGTTTATTTTACGCTTACGTTATACAAATGCGAAGCCATGCTGAATTTTCTAAGAAATAAGGTGGATGTCTATGGCTGGAACAGTCATATATGTGGAAAACCTAACCGTGACTTTCAATGGGTTCAAGGCCATTGATAAAATGAACTTTTGTATGAATTATGGCGAGCTTCGGTTTTTGGTTGGACCGAACGGGGCTGGCAAAACAACGCTCCTGGACGTAATATGTGGAAGGTTAAAGCCAACAAGTGGACGCGTGATTTTTAAAGAGGATATTGATATTGCAAAGAAGCAGGAACATGAATTGGTCCTGCTTGGCATTGGTAGGAAGTTTCAAACGCCATCGGTTTTTACGGATCTAACAGTTTTTGAAAATCTGGACCTGGCCTTGCGTCGGAAAAAAGGGATTTTACCCGCTTTATTCCACAAAAATACTGCAGCAGAAAAGGAAAGGATAATGTCAATCCTGGAAAGTGTGTGGCTGGTCGAAAAGATGCACTTAAAAGCTGGCATGTTGTCCCATGGTGAAAAACAGCGTCTTGAAATTGGGATGTTGCTGGTTCAAGAGCCAGAGCTATTATTGCTTGATGAGCCTGTAGCAGGATTAACGAAGGATGAAAGGCAAAAGATGGGTGAACTTCTTCAGACTATATCTAGGGAATGTTCCGTTTTGGTGGTAGAACACGATATGGGATTCATACGGCAGTTCGCACGGCGGATAACTGTAATGCACGAAGGCAAAGTACTAAGTGAGGGGAATATCACCAAAGTGCAAAGCGATCCCAAAGTAGTCGAAGTGTATTTGGGACGGGGTGGTGATAAACCATGTTAAATGTAGAACGATTAACCGTTTCATATGGCGAAAGTATCGTTTTAAAAGATATCCAGCTACAAGTTCCTGACGGTGCCATTGTTGCTCTTATAGGTCGTAATGGTGTGGGTAAGACCACTTTACTAAAAAGTATTATGGGCTTGCTTCATATCAAAGAAGGCAAAGTTATTTTAGCTGGTGAAGATATTACTACTTACTCGACGGATGAAAGAGCCAGGCGTGGTATTGGTTATGTTCCGCAGGGGAGAGATATTTTTCCATACTTAACGGTTTACGAAAACCTTGTGGTTGGACTCGATAAGCGGCAGAGTTTTATGTTAGAAGAAGTTTTAAATCTTTTCCCGATGTTAAAAGGATTATTATCGCGCATGGGGGGGAATCTTAGTGGCGGACAACAGCAGCAACTGGCAATTGCTAGGGCCCTGGTTAGAGAACCGAGGGTTTTGCTTTTTGATGAACCGACAGAAGGTATTCAACCGTCTGTAGTAATAGAAATTGAGAGGGTAATCAAATCGATAAACAAAGAAAAAGGGGTATCCGTTCTGCTGGTGGAACAATATTTAGATTTTGCCTTAAGAATCGCAGATTATTTATATGTTATGGAAAAGGGACAAATTGTTTTGCAGGGGGAGACAAGAGAGATAAAATCACAAAGTTTAAAGGAGTACTTGGTGATCTAGGTGTATAGTCTACCATATTTAGTAAAAAAGGGAGGGAGTCTTAAATGCATTTAACCCCGCGGGAGCAGGAAATGCTGCTTATTTTCCTGGCGGGTGAGCTGGCCAGAAAAAGGAAGGCCCGTGGATTGAAGCTCAATTATCCTGAGGCTGTTGCTCTCATCAGTGCAGAAATCCTGGAGGGGGCCAGGGACGGTAAAACGGTGTCCGAATTAATGCGGCTTGGTGCTCAGGTACTCAAAAAGGATGATGTTTTACCGGGGGTAGCAGAAATGATTGATGAGGTTCAAGTAGAAGCGACATTTTCAGACGGCACTAAGCTTGTTACTGTCCACAATCCTATAAGGTAGGGGTCAAATATGAAACCAGGCGAGTATGTTTTGTCCGATACTCCTATTATTTGCAATAACGGGCGCTATACAATTACTATCACGGTCGCTAATACCGGTGATCGACCGGTACAGGTCGGCTCTCATTTTCATTTTTTTGAAGTAAACCGGGCATTGAGATTTGACCGGGGTAAGGCCTTTGGGATGAGGCTGAACATACCGGCAGGTACGGCAGTACGCTTCGAGCCGGGAGAGGAGAAAGAGGTTACCCTAGTGGCTCTAGCGGGTTTCAGGACTATTTACGGTCTGAACAAACTGACCGAGGGAACGGTTAGCGAAGAAAGGCGTAAAATTCAATGCTTAGAAAAGGCCGAGCAACTTGGTTACTATCGGGAGGTTACGGAAAATGGTATTGAGATTAAGTAGAAAAGAATACGCCGATATGTTCGGTCCGACCGTTGGCGATAAAGTTCGGCTGGCCGATACAGATTTGTTTATTGAGGTTGAAAAAGATCTCACGGTGTATGGAGATGAGTGTAAATTCGGTGGTGGGAAAGTAATCCGCGACGGTATGGGTCAGTCACCAAGGTTGACGAGAGCTGCCGGTGCGTTAGATCTGGTTATTACAAATGCCTTGATCGTTGACTACTGGGGCATTATAAAGGCAGATATTGGTATTAGGGACGGTTTAATTGTCGGTATCGGAAAAGCCGGTAATCCAGATCTAATGGAAGGGGTTGACCCTAATTTAGTCATCGGAGCCAGTACTGAAGTTATCGCCGGGGAAGGTTTAATTGTTACGCCTGGTGGGGTGGATACTCATATTCACTTTATTTGTCCACAGCAGGTAGAGGCTGCGCTTTGTGCTGGAATAACAACGATGATCGGTGGGGGAACCGGTCCAACTACTGGTACCAACGCCACCACCTGTACTCCTGGCCCATGGAATCTATACCGTATGCTGGAGGCGGCGGAGGCATATCCAGTAAACATGGGTTTTCTGGGAAAAGGAAACGCTTCTTTTCCTGAGCCATTAGTAGAGCAGGTAAAGGCAGGTGCGATGGGATTTAAACTTCACGAAGACTGGGGTACAACACCCGCCGCAATTGATTGTTGTCTAAGGGTAGCTGACGAATATGATGTGCAGGTGGCCATCCACACCGATACATTGAATGAGGCCGGGTTTGTAGAAGATACTATTGCGGCAATTAACGGCCGTACTATTCACACCTACCATACTGAAGGAGCAGGCGGGGGGCACGCGCCGGACATTATTAAAGTTGCTTCCTATCCAAATGTACTTCCTTCTTCAACTAATCCCACGATGCCATATACGATTAACACTATGGAAGAGCACCTAGATATGCTTATGGTGTGCCATCATCTGGATAGCAAGGTGCCCGAGGATGTAGCATTTGCTGAGTCGCGGATTCGACCCGAGACGATTGCTGCAGAAGATGTATTGCATGATATGGGCGTCCTAAGTATGATGAGTTCTGATTCACAAGCCATGGGTAGAGTGGGGGAAGTAATAATACGAACCTGGCAAACAGCAGACAAAATGAAGAAACAACGAGGACGTTTACCGCAAGAAGTGGGCGATAATGACAACTTTCGGGTAAAGCGTTATGTAGCCAAATATACTATAAACCCAGCTTTGACACATGGTATCGCCAAATATGTAGGCTCGATAGAGGTGGGTAAGCTAGCGGATCTGGTATTATGGAAACCCAAATTTTTTGGGGTCAAACCAGAGTTGGTGGTTAAAGGAGGTATGATTGTCATGGCACAAATGGGAGATGCCAACGCGTCAATCCCCACACCACAGCCTGTTTTAGGCAGGTTAATGTTTGGTGGATACGGACGGGCAAAGTATAGCACTTGCTTGACCTTTGTTTCGAAATATGCCTTTGAAAGTGGAATTTCGGAAAAGCTTCGGCTTCAAAAGAAAGTCGCACCAGTAGGAAGCTGCCGTACCCTGACAAAGAAGCAGATGGTTCATAATGATACTACACCGGTGATTGAAGTAGATCCCGAAACGTATGAAGTAAGGGTAGATGGCGAATTAATCACCTGCGAGCCTGCAAGGGAACTGCCGCTAGCTCAGCGATATTTCCTGTTTTAGTGGTCTTAAGGGGTGGTGGTGTGTGATTGTTAGCAAGATAGTGGGTAATATAAAAAACTTCCCTTGTGCCAATCGCCGGGTCGAGAGACTCTATTTATCTTGGGATGAACTCGGGAAGAGAATAATCCGCAAAACCACGGATACAGGTACGGATATAGCTCTGGTGCTGTCTGAGACAGGGAGTCTGCATGAAGGGGATATTATTTATGTGGACGAGGAAAAACTCATCCTCGTGGAATTAAGACCTCTTGACGCCATTGTAGTTAGACCCAAAGATCTTTTTGAAATGGGACGTCTCTGTTATGTCCTTGGAAACCGCCATTTGCCTATCTTTATCGAGGGTGAGGATGTTATCACTCCCTATGATTCTGCAACCTGGGACTTTTTGTGCCGAAATGGGTTCGATATAGAAAGATGCGAGCGGGGGATATCCCATGCCTGTCGGTTATCAGGGCACCATCACTGATTCGGCATTTCTCAGCGCTTTACAAGTTGCGGACTCTCTTTTTCCTATTGGAAGCTTTAGCCACTCTTACGGTTTGGAGACTTTTGTCCAGGAAGGTGTGATTACTTCAGCTGCGTCCTTGAGAGACTTTATGTTAACATATATTTATGTATTAGCTCATACAGATTGCCTTGGTGTTTTTTTAACCCAAAAGTATGCTCTTGTCCGTGATTTTGATTCAATTGTTCATTTAGACCAGCTTATGACTGCTTTAAAGAACAGTTACGAAATTAGAGAAGCCAGTACGAGGATAGGTAGGGCGATGTTAAATATTGCTCAACAACTTTGGGTTTCTCCTTTACTTGAAAAGTATTCTGTGGAAGTAAGTAAGGGTGTTGCGCACTGTAACCATGCTGTTGTTTTCGGCTTGATCATGCAAATCATTGGATTACCCCCTCTGCAGGCCAACCTGGTTTTTCTTTACAATACTGCCGCTAGCATGGTCAATGCAGCCATAAAACTAGTCCCACTTGGACAGAGGGAGGGCCAGAGCGTTCTTTTTTCTCTTCACCCACTAATTATTGAAACTGCCAATAAGGTGCTTGAGCTTGAAGAAAGGGACTTAGGAGCGTTTGCGCCGGCTCTTGAGATAAGGTGCATGGCACACGAAAGGCTTTATACACGTTTATTTATGTCATAAAAGTAGTATCGGTGGGGGGTAGTAAAATGAAACCAGTTAGAATAGGTATAGGTGGACCTGTAGGCTCCGGTAAAACCCTTTTAATTGAAAAAATTACACGCCAACTGGTAAATGATTATAGTATGGCGGTGGTAACTAATGATATTTATACCAAAGAGGATGCCGAGTTCTTAATCAGAAATGGTGTTCTTCCCGCGGATCGTGTTGTGGGAGTAGAAACGGGAGGATGTCCACATACAGCCATTCGTGAGGATGCTTCAATGAACCTGGAAGCTATTGATGCGTTAGCAAAAAAGTTCCCAGACCTTGATCTGATCTTCGTAGAAAGTGCGGGTGATAACCTGGCTGCTTCCTTTAGTCCCGAACTTGTTGATTTCAGTATCTATGTTATAGATGTTGCGGCTGGAGACAAAATCCCTCGAAAAGGAGGGCCGGGAATAACTAGGTCAGATTTGCTGGTGATTAATAAGATTGATTTGGCTCACTTTGTGGGAGCTAGCTTGGAAGTAATGGAACGGGATGCACGTAAGATGAGGGGAGACCGGCCTTTTGTTTTTACAAATTTAGTTAATGAGACTGGGTTGGAGAAGGTCGTTGCCTGGATAAGAAAAAATGCTCTTCTTGAGGATCTACGATGAAAAAGGAGATACTTACCACAATCTCAAGTCCATTGCATATTGGGAAGCAAGGGCATCTTTATATCAAATTATCTCATAAAGAAGGCTTCACCTATATCGATGATAGCTATTGCGTCGCACCGCTAAAAATTGCCAAGCCCTTTTATTTGGATTCTAGTGGAGAAGTATTTCTTTACATCATGAACCCGACCGGTGGGATGGTACAGGGAGATCGCTATCGCATGGATGTAGTTTTGGAGCCAGGCGCGCAAGCATTTCTCACTTCACAGGCTGCTACAAAAATATATCGTATGGAATATGATTATGCTGCTGCAACTGATTGTTTTAAGGTTAAGGAAGGAGCTTTATTAGAATATTTTCCTGACCCGGTTATACCGTTTGCGGGCTCTCGTTTTGTTGGTGAAACAGAAATAATAATTGATAGGGGTGGTAGCGCTTTTATTGGTGAAATATTGTTTCCCGGTCGTTTGAAAAGAGGTGAGATGTTTCAATATGATTTCTACAGCAGGAGAACAAGGGTTTTTTACCAAGGGGAGCTAGTTTACTATGATTTTTTTGACTTGCGGCCAAAGGATAAAAAAGTTGACGTATTAGGCATGTTTGAGGGTTACACCTATTATGGACAGCTTACCATTTTTTCGAGTGCGGTAACCAGGGAACTCAGCGATCTCCTGCATTTTGCCTTACAAGATACTTCAGGCTTAACTGGTAGTGCCTCCTTGACTCAGAAGTATGGTGTTATTGTTCGCATTCTTGGCTCAAATAGTATACAGTTAACCAGTGCTTTAACCAAGTGTTGGGATATATCGCATAAATTTCTGTTAGGTCGACCTGCTCCTAAAATAAGGAAGTATTAAGATAAAAATTTCCTTATCTGGCCCTGTGCTACGGCAATATATACGGGCCCCAGCGGGACCCGTATGGTGAGGCTGAGGGTGGCCATCTTCGTGCAGAAGATGCTTGAGGGTGAAGCACCCACAATTTACGTTGATAGGGAAGGGGCTAGGTCTATGAACTTTAAAAAAGGTGTTGACAACAAATTCTCCCTGACTTATAATCTGAACAGAGGCAGATACAGGGGAGTATCTAAGGAGGCAAGGGCGCCTTCTAAGGGAGGGTTCCGTTAGGAGGCGTTTTATCCCGTACAAACGGTATATCCAATGGTGGAGATCAAGCAAAGGCGCTTTTTCAGAAGGTGTTTCTTCTGAAGGGCGCCTTTTTATCATACCAGCGTGGGCTCAAAGCAAGGGTGCTTTAAAGGGAGCAATGTTGTTCCGCTAAAGCACCCTTTTTACGTTTGCAGGAAACGTCCGGCCGGTGAATTGGCGCCGTTCACCCCGGGCGATAAGATACAGGTCATCTTCAGCCGTTATAGCAGGGTCAGGAGACTGCAGCGGCTGGAGGTGCAGAAACCAGGGTAGGTTTGGATAGGAGGTTGGTGTAAGTGTACAGGCGAATCATGAATGGCCTTTACCTTTTACTTCTGGTATTGCTGGCCGCACCCGGTCTGGCCTGGGCCGGTGAAGCTCAAATTGATACGGGAGATACCGCATTCATACTTATCTCTGCAGCACTGGTGATGCTCATGACCCTGCCCGGAGTGGCCCTGTTTTACGGTGGTATGGTCAGGCGCAAGAATACCCTCAGCACGATCATGCAGAGCCTGTTTATCATGGCCCTGATTTCGGTGCAGTGGGTGCTCTGGGGTTACAGCCTGGCTTTTGGTCCCGACCAGGGGGGGGTAATCGGTGACCTTTCCTGGCTTGGCTTAAACGGTGTGGGTCAAGAACCCAATGCCGATTATTCGGCTACCATTCCGCACCTGGCTTTTATGGCCTTCCAGATGATGTTTGCGGTCATTACGGCAGCCCTGATTACCGGGTCCTTTGCTGAGCGCATGCGTTTCCCGGCTTTTGTAGCCTTTACCCTGCTCTGGTCGACTTTCGTTTACGACCCCCTGGCTCACTGGGTATGGGGCGTGGACGGGTGGATGCGTAACCTGGGCGCCCTGGACTTTGCCGGCGGCACGGTGGTGCACATTTCCTCCGGCGTATCCGGCCTGATCGCGGCCCTGGTGCTGGGCCGGCGAAAGGGTTACGGTTCGGAGCCGATGGTGCCCCATAACCTGCCCCTTACGGTCCTGGGAGCGGCGCTGCTGTGGTTTGGGTGGTTCGGTTTTAATGCCGGCAGCGCCCTTTCGGCCAGCGGACTGGCAGCCAGCGCTTTTGTGGTGACCAATACGGCCGCTGCAGCGGCAGCCCTCTCCTGGGTCTTTGCCGAGTGGATCCGTCACGGCAAGCCTACCGTGCTTGGTGGCGCCAGTGGCCTGGTGGCCGGTCTGGTGGCCATCACCCCCGCTTCCGGCTTTGTCGGTCCCATTCCTGCCGTAATCATCGGCCTGGTGGCCGGCGTGGTCTGCTACCTGGCGGTGAGCGTGGTCAAGACCCGGCTGGGTTATGATGATTCACTTGACGCTTTCGGCGTGCACGGTATCGGCGGTACGTGGGGCGCGCTGGCCACCGGCCTGTTTGCTTCCAGGGCTGTTAACCCTGCCGGTGTTGACGGGCTGCTCTTTGGCAACCCCCATCAGCTGTGGATCCAGTTTATCAGCGTACTGGCCAGCTGGCTGTTTGCCGCCGTTATGACTTTCGTCATCCTCAAGGTGGTGGGATTGTTCTTCAAGTTGCGGGCCAGCGAAGATGAAGAGGTACAGGGTCTGGATATCACCCAGCATGGTGAGGATGCCTACTCAGACATGGTGCTGGGCGCACCGGTGAGCCGCATTCAAAGCTTATCGGGTTCTCATTCTACCGTGGTCACTACCAGGGAAGCCGGTGTGTAAGATAAATTAAAGCTGCTTTTTCCCGGGACATGGACTACTGGAAGTAAAGGGGGAACCTCAATGACCAAAATTGAATGCATCATCCGCCCCGGTAAGTTGGAAGACGTTAAAGATGCTTTAGGAAGATTTGGCATACATGGTATGACTGTATCGCAGGTCATCGGCTGTGGCCTGCAAAAGGGTCGTACCGAGGTCTACCGGGGTACGGAATACAGCATTAACCTGCTGCCCAAAATCAAAGTGGAGATTGTCATTGCCGATAAATTTGTAGATGAGGTGGTAAAGCTGGTTACCGAAGCCGCACGTACCGGTGAAATCGGCGACGGCAAGATCTTTACCTATCCGGTGGAAAACGCCATTCGCATTCGTACCGGTGAAACCGGTGAAAGTGCCATCTGATGATTCTCTGGAAAAGGCAATTGCTACTCGCAGGTGAGGTTTTCCTGGCGTTAAAACAAAGATGTTTGAGAACTGGCATTGGCGCCCCGGGTTTAAAGGATCTTCCCTCCTCCCTCTAATCCCGTGGCGCCTCTTAAATTTAGTGAACAGTGAAGTTGTTGCGGGCAAAGGTGCCGGTATCCCCCCGGGGAAACGGCACCTTTTTACATTAAATAAAAGATATGGAGGGCTGATCATGACCAGAAAAATTGCCATTTACGGAAAGGGTGGCATCGGCAAATCCACCACCCAGCAAAATACCGCTGCCGCCCTGGCCCATTTCTATGGGAAAAAAGTTTTGATCCATGGCTGCGATCCCAAGGCGGACTGCACGCGGCTGATTCTTGGCGGCAAGCCGCAGGAGACGGTGATGGATACCCTGCGGGAATTCGGAGAGGACGCAGTGACCATCGACCGGGTGGTAAAGACCGGGTTCTGCGGGATCAAGTGTGTCGAGTCCGGGGGGCCGGAACCGGGTGTCGGTTGTGCCGGTAGGGGTGTAATCACGGCCATCAGTCTGATGGAAGAGCTGGGTGCTTATACGCCGGACCTGGATTTCATCTTTTTCGACGTACTGGGTGACGTTGTCTGCGGTGGTTTTGCCATGCCGGTGCGTGAAGGGAAGGCCCAGGAGATCTACATTGTGGCTTCGGGGGAAATGATGGCTCTTTATGCCGCCAATAACATCTGCCGCGGTATGGTCAAGTATGCCGAACAGAGCGGCGTCAGACTGGGGGGTATTATCTGCAACAGCCGTAACGTTGATGGGGAGAGGGAATTGATGGAAGAGTTTTGCTCCAGAATAGGTACCCAGATGATTCACTTTATCCCGCGGGACAATATCGTCCAGAAAGCGGAATTTAACCGCCAGACGGTGACCCAGTTCGATCCGAATTGCAACCAGGCCCGGGAGTACAGGGAGCTGGCCAGAAAAATTATTGATAACGATATGTTCGTCATTCCGCAACCCATGACCATGGACGAGATGGAGAGCCTGGTGGTCAAATACGGCCTGCTGGAGTAACGGAGTGGAAATGTAAAGGCGGCATATGTAAATGAAGCCTCAGAGGAATGAGGAAAAAATTGTTACACCGGGGAGGTTATAGTATGAAAATGATCAGGGCCATCATCCGTCCCGAAAAAAGTGAGGAAGTGGTGGACGCCCTGGCTGAAGCTGGATACGTAGCCCTGACCAAAATGGATGTGGTTGGGCGGGGCAAGCAAAAGGGCATTCATGTGGGCAGCATATACTACGACGAGCTGCCCAAGGTGATGATCATGCTGGTGGTGGAGGACGGCAAGGCGGCAGAAGTAGTGGAAATCGTTACCAGAGCTGGTTATACCGGAAACTTCGGTGACGGGAAAATCTTTATCACCCCGGTGGATGAGGCCTACACCGTACGCACCGGTGCTGCGGGGCTGTAAGCCGCGGGAGGTTAACGGATTCTTGCCGGAGGCCGGTAAAACGCCGCTGGCACCGGCACTCTCCGGTGGATTTTGCATGGGGGTGAATATACCATGAAGGAAGTAATTGCCATTATCAGGCCCAATAAAATAAACGCTACTAAAGAAGCCCTGGCCGTGCTGGGTTTTCCGGGTCTGAACGCCTGCAAGGTGGTGGGGCGGGGCAAGCAGAAGGGAATCACGGGTGAAGTGACCTTTGCCGTCAGCCCCGAACTGGAAAAGCAGGAGGGCGGGATGAAATACGTGCCCAAACGGATGATTTCCCTGGTGGTGGACGACCGGGACGTGCCACTGGTCGTGGCTGCAATCATCAAAGTCAACCGTACCGGCCGGATAGGAGACGGGCGCATCTTTGTCTGCCCTGTAGAAGAGGTAGTCCGGGTACGCACGGGGGAAAAGGGCCCGGCAGCCATCTGATAACAGGACGGGTCATAAAGCGTCCGGGAATTATACGCTTAAATGAAGGTGAAAGATGGTCCGTCCGGCCGGGAGGACGGCTGTCGCGAAAGACGTGAGGGGAGGAATGAAATCATGCCTGTGGTAAGAATGAAGTGCAACGAAACGATTCCCGAGCGGGATAAGCATATTTACCGCACAGAAAAGGAGAAATCCATAATTCCCGCCTGTAATATCGCCACCATTCCGGGGGATATGACCGAGCGCGGGTGAGCTTTTGCCGGTGCCCGCGGGGTCGTGGGCGGACCAATTTCCGACGTCATTCAATTGGTTCACGCGCCGGCAGGTTGCGCCTGGTACACGTGGGGTACACGGCGGCATCTATCCGACTTTTATCCCTGGGCTACGCCCACCCGCCTGACCAATGTCGCCTTCAACCGCCGCTACTGCATGTGTACCGACATGCAGGAAAAAGACGTTGTCTTCGGGGGCATGAAAAAGCTGGAACAGGCCTGCCTGGAAGCCATCCGGCTGTTCCCCGAGGCAAAGGGTTTGATCATTTTTACCACCTGCACTACAGGCCTGATCGGCGACGACGTGCAGGCGATAGCCCGGCAGGTGGAAAAGAAAACCGGCAAGCTGATCTTCACTTCCGAATCACCGGGTTGTTCCGGGGTGAGCCAGTCCAGGGGGCACCACGACTTTAACACCCAGTTTTACCGGCAGATACGGCAGTTGAGGGAGCGTCGTCCGGAGCTGAAAATGTCCGAAGAAGAGAAAACTCCCTATGACATCTGCTTGATTGGCGAGTACAACATGGACTGGGATTTAAAGATAGTCAGACCGCTCTTTGAGAAAATCGGCGTGCGCATTGCAGCCGTTTTCAGCGGCAACGAGCGCATCGAAAACCTGGTCAAGATGCCCGATGTGAAATTAAACGTGGTGCACTGCCAGCGTTCCGCCGAATATATCGCCCACATGATCAAAGACGGGTTTAACATTCCGTTTATCCGCGTCTCGCTCTTCGGGATTAAGCAGACTGCAGAAGCGCTGCGGAAAACCGCTGCTTTCTTTGGCCTGGAGGAGCGGGCCGAGAAGGTGATTGCCGGGGAAATGAAGCGGGTGGAAAAGAGCCTGGCTTTCTACCGGGAAAAGTTAAAGGGCAAGCGGGTGGCCATTTACGTCGGCGGCCCCCGGGTATGGCACTGGATCAAGCTGATGGAGGAACTGGGGATGACCGTGGTGGCCGTCGCCTGCACCTTTGCCCACGAAGACGACTATGAAAAGATCAACGCCCGGGCGCCGGAGGGAATGCTGGTTATTGACAACCCCAACGAGTTTGAGATCGAAGAGATGCTCAAGACCGAAAAGCCGGACCTGTTTTTAACCGGGCTGAAAGAAAAGTATATCGCGCGCAAGATGGGCATTCCCACGGTAAACTCCCACTCCTACGAAAAAGGTCCTTATGCCGGCTTTGTCGGTATGGTTAATTTCGCCCGGGATATCTACCAGGCTCTTTACGCACCGGTTTGGAAATACCAGTGGGGCATTGATGGTGCTCCGGCAAAAGACGAGGAGGAAGGGTCATGCAGCTGAAGGAAATTCCCGTTACGGGCATACCTTACGATCAGATAAAGATCGAAAAAGTCCCGGCGGCGCCCGAGTATTGTGAGCGTCCGGCGGAGTTGATTCCCTCCGCCAACAGGGCTGTGGTGATCAATCCCAACCGCACCTGTATGCCCCTGGGAGCCATGTGGGCGGTGCTGGGAGTAAGGAAGGCGATCCCTTTTGTCCAGGGTGCCCAGGGCTGTACCACTTACGTACGGTATACGTTCTGCCGTATTTTTAAGGAACCGGCCGTTATCGCCACCGCCTCTTTCCATGAGGATGCGGCGGTTTTTGGCGGCCGGCGCAACCTGGTGGAAGGCATTCGCAACCTGGTGGTACGTTACTGGCCGGAGCTGATTGGTGTGGTGACCACCTGTTCCAGTGAAATTATCGGCGACGATATGGTCAGCTTTATTAAAATGGCCAGGGCCAACCTGCGTAAAGAGATCGGACCTGAGAAAGCGGACCGGATCCCCATAGTGCTGGTCAACACCCCCAGCTTTGCCGGGTCCCATGTGGAAGGTTATGACCGGGCCTCCCGTGCCTTTGTGGAGACCCTGGCCACCACCAGGGGAGAACCCAACGGCAAGGTGAACATCATTCCGGGTCTATTTTACCCGGGCGACATCCGGGAAATCAAGCACCTGCTGCGCCACATGGGTGTGGAGGCGATAGTGCTCTTTGACATTTCCGATACCCTGGACGCTCCCCTGGAGCCGCCAATGTCCGTCCCCTACTATCCTCCTGGGGGTACTGCGGTGGGGGAAATCAGAGACATGGCCAATTCGCTGGCCACCTTTGCCCTGCAGCCCCACGCCGGTCAGGCCGGCGCCCGCTACCTGGAGCGCAAATACGGCGTGCGTGCCGTGGTTGGTCCACCACCGGTTGGGGTACAGGGTACCGATGCCTTTTTAAAGGCGCTGCGGGAGATAACCGGAAAACCCATCCCCGAAAGCCTCTTACAGGAAAGGGGACGGTTAGTCGATTCCCTGGCCGACACCCTGCACCACACCATGATGAAAAAGGTGGCTGTCATGGGGGATCCTGATATAGTACTCGGTGTCACCCGCTTCGTGCTGGAAATGGGGATGGAGCCGGTGGCCCTGGCCGGTGGTACGGCCAGCAAGACCTTCGTCCACGATGTGGAGGCCATCCTGGCCGAAGCGGGCTACGAAGGCGAACCGCCGCTGATCATCAATGGCGGCGACCTTTTCGAGTTTGAGGAGTACCTGAAAAAACAACCGCGCCTGGACCTGATTATCGGTAATTCCCGGGCGGTGGACATCTCCCGTGAGCTGCAGGTACCGCTGGTGCGGGTAGGTTTCCCCATCTACGACCGCTTCGGTTATCAAAAACGTCCCATTGTGGGTTACCGGGGTGGGGAAATGCTGCTTGCGGAAATTGTAAACAGCATGCTGGATTACCAGTACCCCGATGACCGTACCCAGCAGTTGTAGGGACTTTTATGGAATTCCGGGTGATAGTTGCCACGATTCATTTCTTAAATATTGTCAGGAAACGCCAGGTTTGGGTCGGGCCGGCCGGTGGGGGGCGTGAAAGCTCCCCAGGGCGCCCGGCCGGTCCCGGCTCAATTAATAAACAACACAAAGCAACGGGTGGTTTTGAGAAGAGGCCCGTTGGGCTCAAGAGGGGATGCTTTTCGATTAAGGAGAGGATAACTATGCAAATACCCATTGATGTAATACCTGAACGGGCCGGGCACCTGGAAGTGGTGGAGATACCCGCATGTGACCGGCGTACCCTCCCCGGGGTAGTTTCCCAGCGGGCCTGCCTGCTTTACGGAGCCCGCTGGATGCTGGCAGCCATCAGGGACGCGGTTCACCTTATCCACGGGCCGGTGGGTTGTGCTTACTACAGCGGGACGGTGCGTAAAAAGAACTACAGGGTGTTTTCCACTGCCCTGGGTGAAAAGGAGATTGTCTTTGGTGCCGGGCAAAAACTGGAAGATGCCATCAGGGAAGCAGTAAGTTTGCGTCCCCGGTCTTCTGCCGTGCTGGTTTACACTACCTGCGCGGTAGGACTGATCGGTGAGGACGTGGAGGCAATCTGCAAACGGGCATCGGCCTCCCTGGGCCTGCCGGTGGTGCCGGTCAACTGTCCCGGTTTCGGCGGGGTGAGCCAGGGTAAAGGGCACGATGTCGCCGCGGCAGCCCTGCTCGAGCATTTTATCGGGCGTGCTCCGGCCGGGCCGCCCCTGGAGAACAGTGTAAACATACTTGGTGAGTTTGACGTTCAGGGGGATTTGAAGGAAATTGAGCAGTTGTTGCAGCGTCTCGGTTTAAATATTATCTGTGCCGTGTCCGGCCGGGCGACGGTAGAAAATATGGCCCGGGCTCACCGGGCCGGGCTCAATATCGTCCACTGCGGGCGTACCGGGCGCTGGCTGGCCCAAAAGATGGAGGAGCGCTTCGGCATTCCCTGGCGGAAGGTTTCCTTTTTTGGTTTGGCCGAAACCGCGGCGGCGCTGCAGGCCATTGCTGCTTTCTTTAACCGCCCGCGGGAGGCGGCGTGGGTGGAAAAGGAGGCGGAAACCGCCAGGCAGAGGGCGCTTTCTTACCTGAGACGCCTGGCAGGCAGGCGGGTGGCCCTGTTTTTTGGCGCTTCACGTATGGATTCCATGGCCAGGGCCTTTGGCGAACTGGGCATGGAGGTGGTTTTATGCGGCTCCCAGTTCGGCTGCCGGGAAGATTATACCGAGTCCCGCCGCTGCCTGGGCCGGGGAACGCTGATGATTGATGACGCTCACCAGCGGGAGCTGGAGGAATTTTTACACCGGTACCGGCCGGACCTGCTGGTGGGGGGCACCAGGGAAAGGTTCATGGCCCATAAGATGGGAATACCCTTCCTGGTCTTTCCACAGGAAACAAGCCCTTATGCCGGCTTCAACGGTTTTGTCAACCTGGCCCGGGAAGTGGCGGCCCTGGTGGGAGCCCCGGTGTGGCGGCTGGGTAACAGCGGGTTTTCGCGGAAGGAAGGCGAAGAAATGGTGGTCAAACACGTGCGGTATATGGAGAGGGGGATAAACGAGAATGAGAGATCCAGCCTGTGAGGAGATAACCAGGGAGCATCCCTGCTATAATAAAGCCGCTGCCAGGTGGTTCGGGCGCGTACACCTGCCGGTGGCGCCGGACTGTAACATAAAGTGTCGTTATTGTACCCGGCTCTACGACTGCGCCAATGAAAACCGCCCCGGCGTGACCAGCCGCCTGATGACCCCGGGGGAAGCCCTGGAGTACCTGAAACGGGTGGTGGAAAGGGACGGGCGCATCCGGGTGGTGGGCGTTGCGGGTCCCGGGGAGCCCCTGGCCAATAAAGCCACCATATATACCCTGCAGCTGGTGCATCACCGTTTTCCAGAGCTGATCAAATGTATCAGCACCAACGGCCTGCTGCTGGCTGAAAAGCTGCCGGAACTGCAGGAAGCAGGGGTGCGGGCGGTGACGGTGACGGTGAACGCTGTTTCACCGGTGGTAGGCAGCCGGATTTACGATTACGTATCTTACCGGGGGCAGGTATATAAGGGGACTGCCGGGGCGGAACTGCTGTGGCGGGCCCAGCATGCGGGCATCCGCCTGGTCCGGGAACTGGGCATGGTCGTTAAAGTAAACAGCGTGCTTATTCCCGGAGTAAATGACGATCACCTGGAAGAGGTGGCCCGGGCGGTGAAGGCGGCCGGGGCGCATGTCATGAATATTATCCCCCTGATTCCCCAGGGGAAGTTTGCCGGCCTGCTTCCACCGCCGCCGGAGCGGGTCAACCTGCTGCGTCAAAAGCTGTCTCCCATTATTGAGCAGATGACCCACTGCCGGCGCTGCCGGGCGGATGCGGTGGGGATGCTGTCATGAGATTTTAAATTGTGCGGGCGGCAGGGTAGATTTGCCCTGCCGTTTCTCTACCCGGTACCACCGGTCATTTTATCCGGAGGTGAAACTGATGCAGGTGCATATTGTGGATACGACCCTGAGGGATGGAGAGCAGGCACCGGGGGTGGCTTTCAACCTGCAGGAAAAGGTGACCATCGCCAGGATGCTGGACCGGCTGGGGGTGGCCCAGATCGAGGCCGGCACGCCGGCCATGGGGGAAATGGAGCAGCAGGCCATTGCGGCCATTGTCCGGCTGGGTTTAAAAAGCCGGGTGAGCACCTGGAACAGGATGGTGCTGGCGGATATCCGCGCTTCTTTAGCCTGTGGGGTACAGCATGTGCACATTTCTGCCCCCGTTTCCGGCATTCAAATCCGCTATAAACTGGGGAAAAACCATCAATGGGTGCTGGACCGCTTACGGCAGGCCTGCCTCTATGCCCTGGATCACGGTCTTTCCGTGACGGTGGGGGCGGAGGATGCTTCCCGTGCAGACCCAGGCTTTTTACTGGAGATTGCCTTTTTAGCCGGGGAAGTGGGTGCAAAACGGCTGCGTTACTGTGATACCGTAGGCATCCTGGACCCGTTTACCACTTTTGAACGTCTCGTCTGGCTGAAGGAGAACACGACCTTAGAGCTGGAGTTCCACGGGCACAATGACTTCGGCCTGGCCACGGCCAACGCCCTGGCGGCCATTAAGGCCGGTGTCGGTTGGGTGGATGCCACCATCAGCGGGCTGGGGGAAAGGGCAGGGAATACTTCCCTGGAGGAACTATACCGGGTACTTACCGAACTTTACGGTCTGGATCCGGGACTGAACACCCGTTATCTACCCCTTCTGGGCCGCTTCGTGGCCCGGGCGGCAGGGCGGTTGAATCAATATTTTTTACAAACAGCTTTAAGGGACGGTATTTCCAGGGGATGCCGGCAAACAAATCTTTGCTCTCCACAGTGAATCCTTTAAGAAGGACAGAAGATGCCTCGCCCAAAATAAATATATTTCCGCTGTCTATTTCTCCGGATCCACAATCCGGTATTCTTGCTTTATACCCTTGTTTTTGTTAGAATACCGGTAAGAAAATTGCTTTGGAGCAATGGTGCCCCTGTCCTTCCGCTTTAACGGGGACAGGGTTTTTCAATTTCATCCCTGAAAGAAGGGAGAGCATATGCGCATAGCCCTGGCCCAGTTGAATCCGACCATTGGAGATATAAGCGGCAATGTTGACAAAATCCGGCAGGCTGCAGGAAAAGCCCGGCGTATCGGAGCCGGGCTGGTGGTTTCTCCTGAGCTGGCAGTTACCGGTTATCCGCCCCGGGATTTGCTCTGCCGTAAGGATTTTTTAGAACGGGTAAAAAGGGCGCTGGAGGAAGATATTGCCCCCCTGAGCAATGAGATAGCCATCCTCGTCGGTGCGCCGGTGAGGGGAACGGAAGTGCCGGGAGAGGAAAGAAGCACCGCGCCGGATTTCCTGTTCAATGCCGCGCTTCTTTACGCGGGAGGAAAACAGATCGGCCGCCAGGATAAAAGCCTTTTGCCCAACTACGACGTTTTTGAGGAAAGCCGCTATTTCCGCCCGGCCGGGCGAAGGATTCCGGTGCAACTGGGCGAGTGGAGCCTTGGTCTAACCATCTGCGAGGACATCTGGAACGATAAGGACTACTGGAACCGGCAGCTTTACGAGGTGGACCCGGTGGAGGAACTGGTGGCCCGGGGTGTGGACCTGCTGGTCAACATTTCCGCTTCGCCCTACCACTACGGCAAAATCAGGCTGCGGGTGGATATGCTCCGCAGCCTCGCCCGTAAGCACGGCCGGGTGATTATTTATGTCAACCAGGTCGGGGGCAATGACGAGCTGATCTTCGATGGCACCAGCCTGGCAGTGGATGCTTCCGGCAATGTGGTTTGCCTGGCCCAGAGCTTTAAGGAGGACCTGCTGGTGCTTGAGGTGGAGCAGCATGGATCCCGTTGGATTTTAGCGGAGACGGCGGCTGAGGCCGGCCCGGCGCCCGACCGGGATAAACCGGCCGCGGCGGCAAATAATGAAGGCAGGCTTTCTCCCTGCGGGGACCTGCCCGCCCGGGCTCTTCCTGAAGAGGATATCAGCTACGTTTACCGGGCACTGGTGCTGGGCATCGCCGATTACATGCGCAAGACCGGCTTTCGTAAGGCCCTGGTGGGGTTAAGCGGGGGCATTGATTCCTCTGTTACTGCCGCTCTGGCTGCCGCGGCTCTGGGGCCGGAGAACGTGCTGGGGGTTTCCATGCCTTCCCGCTACTCCTCTCCCGGCAGCCGTTACGATGCCCGGAAACTGGCGGAAAACCTGGGCATTGCCTTCCGGGAAGTGCCCATCGAAGGAATGTTCAGTGCCTTTCTGGAAGTTATGAATCAGGGTGGCGAACCGTGCGGAGACCTGGCGGAGGAGAACATCCAGGCCCGCATCCGGGGCAATATCCTCATGTTCATTTCCAACCGGGAGGGCTACCTTACCCTCACCACCGGCAACAAGTCCGAGATGGCTGTAGGCTACTGCACCCTCTACGGCGACATGTCCGGAGGGCTGGCAGTGCTGGCCGATGTACCCAAGGTGATGGTTTACCAGCTGGCCCGCTATATTAACCGGGAGCGAGAAATCATTCCCCACAGCGTGCTGGTTAAGCCCCCTTCGGCAGAGTTGAAACCGGGCCAGGTGGACCAGGACTCCCTCCCTCCCTACGAGGTGCTGGACGCCATCCTGCAGGCATACATCGAAGAGGAGAAGCCGGCTGATGAAATTGCCGCCCGGGGGTTTGACCCGGATCTGGTGCGGGAAGTAATCCGCAAGGTGGACCGGGCCGAGTACAAGCGCCGCCAGGCCGCGCCGGGCCTGCGGGTGACCTCCAGGGCCTTTGGTATGGGCCGGCGTATGCCCATTGCCTGGCGGGCGGGGTAGGTTTCGCCGGTATTATACATGTGGATTATGGGAGTTCAGGCGGCTGGTGTCATTTTAAATACATTTATGAGCGAATGATTACCTCCTGCTTCATGATGATTTCCGTGAACAACTCCACCAGGTGAGGGTCAAACATTTTCCCGGCTTCTTGTTTTAAGACCATACACGCTTCCCGGGGGGTTTTGGCCGCTTTATAGGGACGGTCTGTGGTCATGGCGTCAAAGCTATCGACAATGCGCAAGATACGGGCAAAAAGGGGGATATCTTCCCCGGCCAGGCCATCCGGATAACCGGTACCGTCGTAATTTTCGTGATGGTGACGGATCAGCGGGACAATGGCCGAGAGCAGGGTAAGGGGCCGCACAATGTTCCCGCCCCAATCAGGATGGTTTTTAATCATCTCCCATTCATTTTGATCCAGTTTGCCGGGCTTGTTCAGTATTTCCGGCGGTATCTCAACCTTGCCTATATCGTGCAGGTACGCGCCGCACTGGAGCAGGCTGACATGTTCCGGGGGAAGCCCCATCCTCTCCGCCAGAGCAACGGCGTAACCGGCCACCCGCTCGGAATGTCCAAAGGTATAACGGTCCCTGGCGTTGATAATGGTAAGAAGGGTTTTTAAGGAATTAAAGAGCTCTTTTTCCGAGTGGCTAAAGGCGCGCAGTTCGTCCACCACGGAGAAGTACAGGTGGGTTTTCCGGCCGTATTTGGCCCGGTAAAGGGCGTCATCCGCCACCCGGACCAGTTCCCGCGCGGTGGTACCGTCCCCGGGATAGCAGGCTATGCCCGAGGAGATGGTCATCCTGCCTGCCGGCAGGTTTTCGGCGCCTTCAAAGGGAAAACCGGCCACCTCTCGCTTGATCTGCTCGTCCAGTTCCCGGGCTGCCTCCCGGTCCGCCCCGGGCATGACTACTACAAATTCTTCTCCTCCATAACGGGCCGCAAAAGAAGGCTCCTTTACCAGCCGGGCCAGTATACGGCCGATGGTGGCCAGGACTTGATCACCCTTCTGGTGACCGAAGGCATCGTTATAAAACTTGAAGTAGTCTATATCCATCATGATCAGGCTTAAAGGCCTGCCGGTTTTTTCGGCTTCTGTCAGGCGGCGGCGCAGCTCTTCCTGGAAGTACCGGTGATTGTAAAGCCCGGTCAGGCCGTCGGTATTGGCCAGGTGGATCAGGCTGTTCCTGGTTTCGGTTTCGATATCCGTAAGCCCGCCGATAAACCACCCCGCCAGGACGATTACGCCGGTATTGACCAGATCTACCTGGAAAGCCTGGGGTGAAAAAGGACGCAGGATGGGGAATAAATCGCTGATAAGCACCACGCAGCTGGAAAAGGCGGCCACTGCCACCCCTACCTTTTTACCCCAGGTGGTGGCAGCGATAATTACCGGTATAAGCAAAAGAAATTTGGTTGCCGGAAAGGCTACGGCCAGGGAAAGGGTGAGGGGTAGTAAAATGCAAATTATCAATAGCTCGCCTAAATAAGGCAGGTAAGGCTCACTTTTGAGGGTTAATTTTTTGATTAAATACAAAGTGATATTTAAAGCGATTGTTGCCGAAAGGACTACCGAGAAGTAAAAAAAATTACGGTAAGCTTCCCACGGTGTAAAATTATATAAAGCCGGTAGTACCAATAATGCTAACAGGATGCATACGATATGGGTACAGGTAATATGCTCCGTAATATTTCTTTGCCTTTTATCCTTCCATGTAACCATAACATTTCCCCGTTGTACAAAAGGTATTAGGAGAGGTATAAAAGCCTCTCCTAAATACACGAAATGTTACTTTTTTAAGGCGCGAGGTATTTCTGGTTGATAGAACCATGTGAAACATGCCGGTTTTATACTGACCGTAGCAACAAAAAGCAACACACTGAAGAGAGCTGTTAAAGCACTAAAATACATCCGCTTCATTGGTGGATCACCTCCATTTAGATGAAATTAAATATTTTGTCTATCCTGGCTACAAAGCGGTGGCCAATACGGGTCAGGGAAAAAACCTGCCACAGCATACCTATTTCAGCAGCCAGGATTAGGATTGCCATGTTGGGGCTGGAGAGTACTAGAAGAGCGAGTTGAAGCGTAACAATACCTAACACTGCTGCTGATGAGAGCCAGCGAAAACGTTGCCGTTCCCGTGGTGAGGTAATGGGCTTGGCCGGGGAATCCACCGGCGCCAGCCGCCAGGCAACCGCAAAAGCCAATGCCCCGCCGGCCAGAATCACCAGAGCTAGTAAAGGACGTGGGAAAAATGGTGTAAGATTGGTTGCCAGCGTTCCAAACAGGGGGACAGTCAGGATACTTAAAATGGTACACCGTGCGGGCGATGTACAATGGGCGCCGCCGGAAAAAGAGCGCAGGAAGGCGCTTGTAAAAAGTGCTGCCAGGGCGGCCGGCAGGCATCCCGCCAGCCATGCCACCAGCGATATGCCCAGCATGGAGACGACGGTCTGAAAGAGGATCAGCAGGCTGTAGGCCGCAATCTCTTCCTGCTCTTCTGTTAGCGCCAGGGTTTTGCGCAGGTAACCGGCTAATTCCCGGGAGGGACTAAAACGGACCACCGAGGCATCACCTGGATACTTGTTTGCGATTCCGATGGTTGAAATAATTTTTCACCAGGGCCAGTATTAATAAAGCAACCTCATAGGGAAGGCTGAAAAGGCCCCTTAATAGAGGGTTTTTAACTGCCTGTTCATATGAAAGATTGCTTAAGGCTATCAATGGCTTAACGCTAATCAATTCGACTAGAGATATTACAATAAAGCAGACGAGAACTGCCAAAAAAACCCTGCTGGGCTTGGCACCCGTGACCAGCCTCGTGTAAACTACCAGGGAAATGGCCAAAATCACCGTGTGCATCCCAAAGGCAATGGGCAGTAAACGCACCAGGTTGGTGGCAGTCTGTAAAAGGGCTACCGCTGCAATCTTTTTCCATTCCAGCGGCAGGCCCAGGAGGGCAAAAACGGCCATGGCCATGACAATACTTTCAGGCAGGTCCTGTACGGGTAATGCCAGCAATGCCTGGGGTAATGTTTCTCCAAACATGTTGTAAGGTCTCTCCAGGTAGGAATAACCAGCCTTCTGCCTTTACTTCGTCATAAAACAAGAAAATCCTGCTACTTGCCGCGAAAAAAAGAAACCTACCTTTTCTTTTTCCTTCGACATGAAGTTACAATAAAACCTGGCTGACAGAATTTACGTACAATATGATCATGAGGAAAGCTGTTGCCAGGAAGGCTTTTGTAAAAAAATTTCCCGGCAATGGAACCGGAGGGCCTTCCGGTTCGTCTTATTAATGTAGGGGTATGGATGGAGTGTATGTTGATTTGAAGTGAAAGGGGCGTGCCTGGAAGGTTGATGTGTCGAATATTAATGAGACGGTTAACTAAAGCCTTGGCCAGAAGTGCAGGTTGTTATGCTTACCCGGGCCGGTTTCTGCCTTTTCAGTCAGGGAGATGTTACTACCCGCCCGGTGTGGCCGCTCAACTCTTGTGGTGGCTGCCGTTGCGGCGATGGTCCACCGCCGTACTGGCAGTTGTAATGCTCTTTTGTTTCTTGCCGGCTGTTTTTGCCGCACCCGGTCCCGTTAAAATCAGCGTGGTGCCCGGCTGGCAGGGACAGGTGGTGCCGGGTAGTACGGGTCCGGCGGTGGTCACCCTGAAGAATACCAGCCGGCAGGATATCAGCGGCGTGGTGGAAGTTATCAACTATTACAGGCACGTACCGCCTCCACCGCCCGGTTCACCACCCGGTGCCAAACCATCAGGGCCGCCTGTTTTTATTCCCGCCTCCGCCTTTGGCGAGAAAGTTTCCCTGCCCGCCGGTGCGGAAAAGCGGGTGGTGTTGTGGTTTCCCTGGCATGGTCCCGGGGACAAGATGATATTCCGTTTTCTGGAAGACCAAAAAGTCCTGGGAAGCGTAGAAGTTAAGGTACCGGGCACCGCCGGCGTGATACACGGTCCCATGGCCGGGGCGGTGGGGGTGCTTGGGCAGGTGCCTCCGGCACTGGAAAAGGTGCGCCTGACCACGCCCGACGGTGTTCCCCGGGCTCCCCGGATAATTTCCCTGAGCGCCGATCTTTTCCCCGGCGTGGTGAAGACTTAAATGCTTTTGACACCATCCTGGTAACCGGGTCCGGGGCGGGTACCCTGACGGAAGAACAGCGGCGGGCCCTGGCCGGTTGGGTGGAGTTCGGAGGTCACCTGGTCCTGGCTGGAGGGCTTGAGATTAGCGATACCCTGGCCGTTCTGCCCGCCGGAACTACCACCATTAAAAGCGAGGGCATAACTGACCGGGGCAACTGGCAACCGGCGGCCGCCTGGTTGAAACAGCCCTCCGCGGAGGTAACCGGCGCCCCCGCAGCCCGTCTGGCCGGGAAGGGAACCTGGTGGGGGCCGGTGGAGAGCCCGCTGGGATTGCAGGAAGATTACGGCTACGGTAAAATTACCGTGCTTACCTTCGATCCCAATCAAGCCCCCTTCAGTCGGGGTTCCCTTGGGCAGGCCTTGTGGAAAGAGCTTCTCATGACAAGAAATCAAGAGGAATACAAGTTTAACCCCGCATTCCCCATGGTCCGGTTGGAGAGTATGTCCCACCTGCCCAACAACCTGCCCCGTACGGCCTTTCCCCGCTGGTGGGTAGTGGGTCTCTGTTTGCTGGCCTATATTTTGATGGCGGGGCCACTGGTTTATCTGGTCTTGCGGAAGTTGCAGCGGCCCGAGTTGACCTGGCTGGCCGTACCCCTGCTGGCCGTGATTTTTACCGGCAGCCTTTACCTTTACATGCTCCGGGCGGGCACCAGCGTACTGGTCAACACGGTACAGGTGGCCGATGCCGCCACCGGGGACCGGGTTAAAGGATATACGGCGGTGGGCTTTTTTGCTCCCACCCGGTCCATTTTTACCGCCACCCTGGCCGGAGGTGACCGTTCGGTACAGGTGCAAACCTTTGGGGGCCGACCCTGGGAGATATATGGCCCGCCCGCAGAACCGCCCTATACCGTAATCCGCGGTAACGACCTGGAGGTGCGTTTCAGCGATGCATCCCAGTGGACCATGCGCACCCTTGCTTTTCGCCAGGACATGGCGGAGGCCGTTACCGGGTTAACGGCAAAACTGCGGGTGGAAGGGTCCCGGCTGACCGGCACGGTGAAAAACGGTACCGCCCTTCACCTGGATCACGTTACCCTGCTGCTGGGCGATGATTACCGGGGACTGGGGGACCTGGCGCCGGGTAAGGAGGTGGCCGTGAATATGCCCATCCCCGTGCCGCCTGCTTATAATCCCCAGGGGATGCCCCGTCCCAACCTGCCCACCTGGCAGATTTTCCTGCAGCCCAAGGGCCGCAGGGATGATAAGCGCGGTCAGACGCCGTCCCAGGGGCCTTACCCGCCGGACTACCAGCCTCCGCCCCGGCCGCTGACCGTGGAGGAGCAGCGGCGGGCCATGATGCTGGACCAGTGGCTGGGCATGTACCGCTACGGGCCGGTGGAGAATGTGAGTCAGCCCCTGACCCTGGTGGCCTGGACCCACGACCCGCTGCAGGATGTGGGGGTGAAACACCTGCGGTCTAAAAACCATTACCTGGGCATGATTTTATTGCACCCGGAACTGGTTGTTCCCAAAGGAGCTTTTAAGCTGCCCCCGGGCCTGGTGGTCCCCCAGTTGGCGGACATCGATGTGCGGGGCATGTCCGGCCACAATAACCTGATTGGCCTGGAAGGGGGCTCTTTGACATATGCTTTCCGGCCGGGTTTGCCCGCAGGGGCAAAAGTAGAGGAGATTACGGTAGAACTGCCTTTCTTCCCCGCCCGGTCCACTCCCGGTATGCCCAGGGGGGCCATGGGACCGCCTGTTTCCCAGCCGGCAGATGTAGCTCCGGGGGCGCTGGAAGTGTATCACCCCGGGCGGGGGTGCTGGGAGCCGCTGGCGGGGGCCAAAAGTTTTACCCTGCCTGGAGAATATGTCAAGCCGGACGGGGAAGTACTGCTGCGGGTAAATGGCGAGAGCTTTTCCTCCGGGAGAGGATTTTACTTCCTGCCGCCGACGGTGGCCTACAGGGGGGTGATGGAATGATCCGTACCAGCGGGCTGGTTAAGTATTACGGGCGGATCATGGCATTGCAGGGGCTGGATATGACGGTGCCTCAAGGGGCCATTTACGGGTTCATCGGGCAGAACGGGGCCGGTAAAACCACCACCCTGCGCATCCTGGCCGGGCTGCTGCTGCCCGACGGCGGCGCGGCCGAAATAGCGGGCTACGATGTGGTGCGCCATCCCCGGGCAGTGCGGGGGGTGGTGGGGTACATGCCCGATTTTTTTGGCGTGTACGATGACCTGAGGGTGGGGGAATACCTTTTGTTTTACGCCGCTGCCTACGGCATCCGGGGCCAGCGGGCGGCCAGGTTGCGGGATGATCTCCTGGAACTGGTGGAACTGGGGGACAAGCGGGAGGCCTTTGTGGATACCCTGTCCCGGGGTATGCAGCAGCGTCTGTGTCTGGCCCGCTCCCTGATTCACGATCCCCAGGTGTTGCTCCTGGATGAGCCGGCCAGCGGTCTGGACCCCCTGGCCCGGGTGGAAATGAGGGAAATATTAAAGGAATTGTGCCGCATGGGAAAAACCATTATTATCAGCAGCCACATCCTGTCGGAGCTGGCCGATCTCTGCACCCACATCGGCATGGTTACGGCAGGCCGGATAGTGCGCCAGGGGCTTTTGCACGAAGTGCTGGCCGCCGCACACCGGCGGAATTTTATCGTGCGCTGTTACGGGTCCCTGGCCCCGGCGCTGGCCGTCCTGGAAGCGTGGCCCGGCGTGGAAATCATCAATACCACGGAGGAACAGGTTGAATTCAGCCTGTCCGACGGCCCGGCCCAGGTGGCGGCCCTGTTGAAGGAGATGATCTCCAGTGGGGCAGCCGTAACCCATTTTGCCGAGACGCAGCAGAGCCTGGAGGATACCTTTCTGCAGCTGGCCAGGGAGGGGGATAAAGCATGAAAACATTCCTCCGGAACCAGTGGGAAGGACTGCGCAACGGCCTGGTTCCCATGCTGGGCAAGGAAATGCGTGGCCGTACCCGGGGACTGCGTTCCCCTTTGTTGCTCAGCTTTTTCCTGGGGTTGATGAGTGCCGGTACGGTGGCCTTTCTATGGCTCATGACCGATCGCACCAGCCAGATCATGCCTCAGGTGGGCCTGAACCTCTACAGCCTTCTGGTCCTGGGCATGATCCTGCTTCTGGCCTTTATTGCCCCGGCCATAGCCGCGGGAGCCATCAGCGGCGAGCGGGAGAGACGCACCTATGATCTCCTGCTGGTGACCAGGGCTTCTTTAACGGGAATTGTCCTGGGCAAGTGGCTGGCCTCGGTGGCCTACCTCCTCTTCCTGGTGCTGGCCGCCCTGCCGGTGCTGGCGGTGGTCTTTCTCTTCGGCGGGGTGCCCCTGTCCAACATGGGCATGGCCCTGGTGGTGGCCTTAACCACCGGTTTGGGCTACGGCGCCCTGGGCCTGGTCCTGTCGGCCATTTTGCGCCGCAGCCAGGCGGCCACCATTGTTTCCCTGGTCCTGGTCTTTATGCTGGTCTTTGGTTCCCTGGTAGTGGCAGGAGTGGTCAGTGCCGGCAGGCAGCCGGCGGGAGATATGCCCGTGCCGGCTGGTGAGCCGTGGCAGTCCGTTCCCGGCCCACCCTGGTATGTTTACCTGAGCCCTCTGGCGGCCCTTTCCCCGGCCCTGCCCGGTATGGAAAATGAAGGGCTGTCCATGAGCGGCCGCATCCCCCTGGTGGGAACGATGCTCAACGAAATCCTGCGCCAGTTCCGGATGGGTCCGGAAGCCGGAACTTATGTTTACGGGTATGCTTACGGGCCGGGTTACCCGGGCGTATATCCCGGGGCCCCGGGAAGGGCCGGGTTACCGTCCTGGGCCCGTTTTGCCCTCTGCCAGGGAATACTGGCGGTGATCTCCCTGGTGATATCGGTTCTGGTCATTGCCCCCCGCAAACCCTGGTCGGTGTGGCTGGCCTCCCGGCGGGCCAGGGCCAGGGGGCAGGGAGGAATTCCGTTATGAGCAATGGCATTCGCGTAATATTGTTGTCTTTTCAAAAGAAACGCCATGGCTGGCCTCATGCCGGCCTGGCGGACGCCCTGTCGCCGCTGGGGAGGCGGGTGCGCACCCGCTACCTGCTGGAGAGCCTGCGGCTGGCCCTTTTGTGGGGGATGGCCCTGGCTGCCGGAACACTGGTGCTACTGCGGTTGACTCCGGTGGGCTTGCCGGGCCTGTGGGCCGCCGTAACGGGCGGGGTTTCGGCCCTGCTGGTGGTTGCCTGGCGTGCCTGCAGGCGTCCCGATGCCCTGGATGTGGTGCGGGTGGCCGATTCCCTTGGCCTGGACGGGCGTGCCGTTACCGCCTATCGCCTCCTGGCCCGGCAGATACCGCCGGATCCCTGGGCACAGGCGGCGGTAGGGGAATCCCTGGCTGCCTGCCGTGAGCTGGGTACCAGGGTGGAACGTATTTACCCGGTCATACCCGCCGCCGGGCCCTGGAGGCACGCCGGCCTGATGGCGGCGGTGTTGCTCGTCCTTTCCCTGCTGCCCAATCCCCTTGCTTCCCACTGGGACGCCCGGCGTGAAGAACGGGCGGCCCTGGCCGAGGCGGCCAGGCAATCCAGGCTGGCGGTGGAAAAGGTGCATCAGTTAAAGATAGGGGCGCAGGGGCTGCTTCCTGAGGAGCTACGCCGTGAGCTGGCAGCTCTTCCCCGGGCGGTGAGCCGGTCCCCCAACCGGGTGGAAGCGGCCACCCGCCTGGAACGGTCGGGTCGGAAGCTGGATGACCTGCTGGCCGGTCTTAACCCCGGTGCCCGCCGGGATGTCCGGGAACTGGCTGCCCTCTGGGGGCGGAAAAATGACCGGGTTTTAATGGGCCTAGCAGCCGCTTTAGAAAACGGAGATGCCGCAAAAGCCCAGGAGCTGGCCCGCCAGCTCTTCGGGGCAACTGATGGGAAAGAAAGGGAAGAGCGGGCCCTGGCCCTGTTCCAGGGAGCGGAAACGGTGAAAACCCCGGCCCTTCGCCAGAGCCTGCGGGATGCGGCCCGGGCCGTGCTGGAGGGTGATCCGGCGGGCAGTTCCCGGGGAGTAGGAGGCGGTAAGGGTAATCATTCTGACAGTGCCGGTGAAGCCCTGGCCTCTGCGCTGGGTGAACTGGCGGAAACAGCCCTGGCTGCTTCCCGGCTGGCCGCGGCATCCTCCGTCTTTAACGGCCTGGCCCGGCAACTGGCTGCGGGGGCTCCGGTATCTGCCCTGGCTATGGCCGGAAACGCCGGTTATCCCACCGGTCCGGGGGCCGAAATGGCCGGGGCCGGCGGTTACCCCGGTGGAGCCGCAAATCCGGCAGGTGCAGGCACTGGTGCGCCTGGGGCGGCAGGTGGGAGTGCAGCCGGTACCGGCGCTGCCGGAAGTGGTGGTTCCGGTGACAGCGCCGGTGGGAGCGGGGCCGGGGGCACCGGTCAGGACCAGGGCACGGGAGATCGGACCGGTGGCGGTAACGGCGGTGGAGAGAATACCGCTTCCGGTGGTCGGGGTAATAATGGGGGTAATGGCAGCGGCAGGGGTGGTGGCAGCAATGGGGCGGGCGGCCAGGGAGCCGGTCATTCCGGCGGAGGAATGGAGACAATCTATGCCCCCTTCTTACTGGGAGGCAAAGGGGAGGAATCCCGGGTGGCCGGGCAGGTGCGTCCCGGTGAAGCCGGCGAACAGGTGGGCCTGCACCAGTCCCCCACCACCCTGGGGGCCATACGTCCCTACAGCGAAGTTTATGCTGCGTATAAAGCCGAAGCCCAGGAATCGTTGTCCCGGGCGCCCCTGCCGCCGGCCCTGCAGTCCCTGGTCTGGCAGTATTTCGAGGGGGTAAAACCGGAAGAGTAAAGCCGGCTTATCACCTGTGTCCCCGCTACTCCCTCCCGGCAACCGCCCCTATAACGGCTGCGGAAACCACCGGGTTATCCCGCAATTTTAAAAGATCGGCCGGTTTGCCGCAAACCACCAGGCCGTAGTAGCGAATGCCGTTCTGCTGTAAATAATCGGCCGTGCGCTTGAGCAATTCAGAAGAGTAACTGGGAATCCCGCTTAAACGCCGCAATTCTTCGGGAAATTTTTCATCGGTAAACCTTGGCTCCGCGTCCTCCCCGTCCGGGAAACCGCCCAGGGGAAGGCCCACCAGCCGGTGTGCCAGGCTGTATGCCGCAAAGGGGCTTTTCTTGCCCGCCTCCGCAATTTCCTCGTTGCTGTAGGCGGAAATGGCGCCCCAGAGCGGCTCCACCCCCGCGGGAAGCAAGGCGGTCATCTCTTCCCTGGTGAGCAGGCGGCTAAAGGACAGGGCCATTTCTACTGTTTTACCGGCGGGGATCCCGCTTAACCGGTCGAACTGGCGGGGAAGCTGTTCGTGGGTTACCGCCGGGTGGAAAAACCTTAACCGCGGGACCGCGCCGGGCAGCAGGTATTCCTGGCCCCCCACCTGGAGCACGGTCTGGTCCGGGTCCCGGAACATTTCCCCGCCCCAAACCTGGTATTCCACCCTGGTGGTGCCGACGTAAACGGGGTGGTCGCCGACCATCCGGACCAGGAGGTATTCCCTTTGCTGCCCCAGCCAGCCCACATCCTGCCAGGAGCCGCGGACGGCAATGGTGTTCGGAGTGCTGTAACGGATCAGGTCGGGGTAAAAACTATCGATCCGGTTCCCCTGCTCGTTCAGGAGGTGCCTGGTCCACACAAAAAGGAGCGCGAAACTGACCACCATCACCCCCAGGGCAATCAGGATCGTGCGCAAAGCGCTGCGCCACCGCATCCGGCGTAAAAAGCGCCGCTCATCCCAAAAAAACTGTTCTTCTTCGCCCCCGGCCAGTCCTCCCGAAGTTTCACCTTCTTTTTCGCCCATGTTCAACTCTTTTTCGGTCATGATCAGCCCTCCCAGAGTTTTGTGTATTCCTCTTTAAACTTCTGCCTGGCCCGGAAGAGCCTCACTTTGACGGTGCCGGGCTTCATCTTCAGGGCGGCGGCGATCTCTTCCGTGTTCAGGCCCAGGTTATACTTCAGCGCCAGCAGGGTCCGCTCCGGGGGGCTTAAGCGGTTCAGCGCAGCCACCACCGTCTCCCGGACCGCCCCGGCGAGCGCGGCTTCCTCCGGCCCCCGTGCCCCGTCCGTCAGCTCTTCGGCAGGAAAATTCACCAGCACCACCCCCTTGGGGGAGCGGCGCAGCCAGTCAATGTACTTGTGGCGGGCGACAGTGAAAAGCCAGGCCCTTAACTTTCCCGGCCGTACCCCGTCCAGGTGGAGGTAGGCCGCCACCAGCGTCTCCTGGGCCAGGTCCTCGGCATCTTCCCGGGCCAGCCCCAGGCCGCTGAAGTAGTGGTAAATCAACCGGTACAATTCCTGCCACAAGGGGCGCCTCTCCTTCAGGAACTTTTTGCCGGCCGGCCTGATGGCATCCGGCGCGGGTTGGATGAAAAAGAATTCTTTTTCATTCTATAAAGACGGTGGAAAACCAGAAAAGGTTACAGGAGATTTTACGACAAAAAAAGGGGGGCAATAAAAAAGGAATAACATCACCACCCCCTATCCGCAATATGATAACATTATGCCGACTCGGCGTTCGGGTGCTTGTCACCTCACCTCCCGAAACTCCGGTGCCGCGCCGCCTGCCGGGATGCGGGCCAGCACGCAAGGGTAGGTGATTACCTGGGCCGCCATCTGGCCGGGCGGCGGGCCGGCAACCCGGTAATGCACCGTTAGTTTGCCCCGGCCGTCATCGTGGATGCCGGTAATCTCCACCCTGTAGGCGGCGGTAGGTTTTTCGCCGGCCGCGATGAAGATGTAGCGCCACTGCCCGGAAGTAAAGGAGCCCGCAAAGGGCTGCCGGCTGTTGGCCGCCACCCACTTTTTTACTTCTTCGGGGACGGGAGCGGTGGTTTCCAGTTCGCGCCATAAATCCCCGGCATCCCCGGAAACCAGCACCTTATAGGGCACGGCCGACCCATAAGGGCGGATATTTACGTAAAGAGGTAATTTCATCTCCTCCAGGAGCTTTTGCGCCTTTTCAGCCGCGTCGCCCTGAGGATATTCTCGAATGATTTTTTTCAGGTAACCGGTGTCGCCGGTGTAGGCGCCCAGGACCAGGAGCGCGTCGTCGGCCATGGAGATCTCCGGATATTCATTCACGAACTGCCGGTAGGTGGAGATTATCTTTTGTCTCACTTCCGAGGGGGTAAAGGCAAACCAGGCGTCCTGACCCCACTGTTCCAGGCCGATGTAGCACAGACCCAGGGAGTAAAGCGCCCTGGCCTTTAGTTCGGGGGAAGCGGCGGGATGGCTGTAAACCTGTTGGAAATACGGGAGGCTGTGGCTGTAGTTGATCATTTCCCGGGCAAAGGCCGCCATCTCCGCCGGCGCCCGGCCGGAGGCGGTGGCGTTGATATAGCCGAGCCAGTTGTACCACTGCCGCTGTCCCGCCCAGAGGTGGTTGTAGTAAAGGAACTGGTCGTGGTAGATGGCCGCCGCCAGGTCGTACAGGCGGGCGGGATCTTGAGTTTTTTCCCACTGCTCCTTTCAATACGCATTTGCCTCCACGGTCACCGCCGGCGCCGCCGAAATCCTGGTCTACGGAACCGCCGTGAAGATCTAAACTATCTAATGGTCCGGTTATAACCATGGCGTCGGTGATGATTTGCGGGCCTGTTCGCTGTCTCATTCGCAGGATAATACCACCAGCCTGCCCTCCTCGCCGGACCGGTCGTCCCAGATATAGACCAGCCGCTTGCCGTTTGCTCCCAGGACCATCTTTTGGCCGCCGTCGGCGGTGATTTGCGTTGCGCGGTCACCCTGCACCCAAAAAATCTCTTCCTCGCCCCCTGCGCCCCCGGTGAGGAAGAAACCGTCCGCGCAGCCGGGCACGGGGAAGAGGTCATCCCAGAAATCAACAACGGAGGCGACTTCCACCGGCTTTTCCCCTTCCCGGGCAACCCACAGGGAGCATTTATCCTGCCTGCTCACCAGGTAATGCACCTGCCTGCCGTCCGGGCTGACGTTTAAGGGTGTAATGTAGGCGGCGTCGGGGGGTAAATCGGCCACTTTCGTCATTTTTCCCTGGAGGTCGGCCACCCACAGGGACTGCCATTCCATCGCGGCCTCCCTCCAGGTTCCGGTCTGGCCGGCGGGGCTGCCCTTGACTTTCCCCGCGGCAAAAGCCAGGTGATTGCCGTCCGCCCCCCAGCGGAAATTCGCCACCTTCGCCCCGGGGACAGTTATACGGGCAACCTTTTGACCGTCCGGGGTAACTATTTCCACTGCTTCCGCCACTGGCGCGGGGCCGTCTTCTAAAGGCACGACGTGGTAGTCGTTGGCGTACCGGCCGGCCTTTTGACCGGGCTTCAACGGCGCCGCGTAATAGGCCAGGTGACTGCCGTCCGGGGAATACCGGGGGAGGAAGTTCCAGTTCTCGCCGTTTAGCGCCAGGGCTTTTTCCCGGCCGCTTTCCAGGCTCAAGAGGAAAATCCCTTTTTGGTCCGGCTCCCACAGTTCGTAAACGCAGCTGTCGCCGGCAGGAGAAAGCAGGGGATAAAAAAGGCCGTCGTAGGAAGGAATATTATCCTTTAAAAGCGTTTTTTTGCCGTCGGCAAGATCCAGCCGCCACAGGGCGCGGGAAGCCTGCACAAAAACGCCATCAATGCCGGGGAGCAAATGCACCTGGCGCACCATGCCCTCCGGCACGGGCAGCCAGGCTATCTCCCGGGCTTCGCCCTGATCCGGCGCGGCCGCCCGCAGGGAAATCCCCCGCTGCCCCTGGTGGGCTCCGTCGGGCTGGGTTCCCTGGCGGGCGAAGACCACCTGGTTGTCCCTGGTCCAGCCCAGCAGTTGCAGAACTAGCGTACCGCCGGTCAATTCGTCCCCGGTCCGGGCCAGGAGCCTTCCCCCGGAGCCGTCCAGGGCCATCACCCACAGTCCGGCCGTCCGGCCGTCCGGCTGTTCCTGCCTGCCCTGAAAGGCAATCCACCGGCCGTCCGGCGAAAACATGGCCGCGGCCGGCGTATAATCAAGCGCGCCTCGCTCCATGGCAAAGGAGGCCAGGTGGATCGCACCGCCCCTGACCGTACCGCCGCCGGTGGTTACTTTTATCCCGAGAATTTCCGCTGTCTTTTCCGGCAGCGGCTGGGGCGGCTGCACCGGCGGCTGCCCTCGCTGCTCCTGTTGCGCCGGCGGCGCCTGCCCCGGCCCCGCCTTCGGTCCGCAGCCCGCCGCCCCGATCACCAGCGCCACCCCCAGGAGCAGGCAGGCGGCTAAATGCTTGTAAGCCTTTTTAACAGCCACCCCGGTATCTCCTTTGTCTGGTTTTTATATTATTTGACGGCGACAAGGGAGGTTTTGTTCCCGGGGTGGAGAGCAAATACTGCAAGATATTCTTCCCCCTTTGCAAAGAATCGATTTCTTTGGTGATCCTGGCCAAAACCCGTTGGTATTCGTCTACCCGCTGCCGGATATGCCCCGCCTGATCCTTTAGCATCTTCACCGGCTAAAATAGAATAGCATGACAAAAAATTTGTTTAAGCAGGAACTGAAACTAATTTTCCTGCGTCTAAAATAATAGTTGAATCATTCAATAGCAGCTGTGCTAAAAATACGAAATTAACAACGGGGAAATTTATTGCAAGGGTTCTTGGGGTTGATTTTGGCAATAGTTACTTTCTCAGTGATTCACGAAGGGATACATTACGAGGGAAAGGACAGGATAACAGCCAGTGCTCGAGTTGGTTAATTTATCGAAGTCATACGCCGGAGGACGGGTCAAGGCGGTCGACAACGTCAGCTTAAAAGTGCACCAGGGAGAAATCTTCGGTTTTTTGGGTCCCAACGGAGCGGGCAAAACGACCACCATTAAAATGATCGTCGGCCTTTTACAGCCCGATGAAGGAACGATCTTGATCGACGGGATTAATCTGGAAAAAGACCCTCTCGCCGCCAAACGCAAAATCGACGTGCCCGATCACCCCGACGTTTACGAAAAATTAACCGGGATCGAATATCTGAATTTCCTCGGGGATGTCTACCAGGTGCCCGCCGAAACCCGCCGGGAAAGGCTGGAACATTACCTGGAAATTTTTGAGCTAAAGGACGCCGTGAAAGATTTGATCGGCAGCTATTCCCACGGGATGAAACAAAAGCTGGTCTTAACCGGCGCTCTTTTGCACGACCCGCCGGTGTGGATCATGGACGAACCCATGGTGGGCCTGGACCCCCGTTCCGCCTTTTTGCTCAAGGATTTGATGGCCGGCCACTGGTTTTTCCGCCCTCAAGTATAAATATTTTCAGCAAAAGAAAGAACTCTGGCGGCCGGTGGTCGGAATCCTGGGCGGAGGCGCCGCGCTTCTCGTCTTGATGGGGACGTATTTCTCGCTGGCGGGCGCTTTCTACGCGGGCGGGAAAATGCTGGGGCAGCCCTGGCTGGTGCTGGAATTGGCCATCCTGCTGGGAGAACTGCTGGTATTCTTTTTCGGGCTGGGCTGGGCAATTTCGGTTCTTTATTTTTCCAGCGATCTCCCCATTCTCCTCCCCCTCCCCTTGAAGCCGCAAGAAATCTTGCTGAGCAAGTTCCTGCTGGTTTTGACCAACCAGTACATTTTTCTGCTTTTTGTTTTCCTTCCCCCTTTTCTTATCTATGGAATAGGAGAAGGGGCGGGCTTTCTTTATTACCTCACGGCCCTGGCAATTTTCCTTTTCGCGCCCGTCATCCCGCAAGGGCTCGGCACTCTGCTGGTTCTCCCCTTGATGAACTGGGCCAGTAAAAAACGGGCGCGCGACTTTTTCACCGTGCTGACCTACGTGCTGTCGCTGGGCGTGGCCATCGGAATACAGTTTCTTTTCCAGAAGAATCCTTTTTTCCACCAGTCCAAAAATATCTCCGGCGGGAATGGAAACTGTTCATCAGAACGCCCGTCTACGTAATGAGGAGCGGTTGCATGTAAAACAGGGTTCGGGAAAGTCGGCCGGGGAACCTACTTTGTTTCTTTGCTGGCAAGTTCTTCCAGGGCTTTCCGGGGTTTGTCCCAACCGGGCAGGTAAATTAAGGCTTTCTGGAAGTATTCAGCGGCCCTTTGGTTCTGTCCCAACCTGGCGTAGATCTCGCCTGCCTCGTAACAGGCTTCGCCCATCATGCGGGGGGAAAGATCGGCAGTTAAAAGACTTCGGATAGCAGAACCCATACTGGCGGGTTTTTGCGGGTGGGGAAGCTTTTTCTCCCCTGCGGCGATGATGTCCTGGTAGATGGCGGTGGCCTCATGATAGCGTTCGAGACCGGTTAACGCCCGCGCTTTAATCAGTTGAAAACCATATATAGAAGGGTAGATTACCTTGTCTGCAACCATCCCTTTTTCGGCTGCTTCCAGGGCCTGCCGGTATTCCCTTACCTTAACCAGGGCGTCCGCCAGGTAGTACCAGTAAAAGCTGGCCTGCGGGTGTTCCCGCACCCTTTTCCGGTAGTACTCTACCACCCTTGGGAAATAGGCGAGGTAAACGTCTTCAGCGGAGATCAAATTTTTCCCATCCCAGCGCAGTACATCTACGGCCATGGCGTCACCGGTGTCCTTGACCCAGACGGCCAGTTCCTGCCGGCCGTCTTTACCTTTTTCACCGGCCAGGTCCTCCACTTCCAGGCGGTGGTAACCTGTGCCGGCAATTTTTTTCAGGTTTCCATCCTGCCAGGCCAGGATGTCCAGGCCATTGCCCGCCGAGGCGCCGATGGCCCAGCCGATAAGCAATTCATCCCGCCCGTCGCCGGTAATGTCGGCCAGTTGCAGCCGTTCCAAACTATATCCGCCTTCCTCCTGCCACAACTTTGCCCACTTACCGTTCTTTATTTCCTCCAGAACCAGGACACCTGCACTGCCCTGGCTCGTGCGGTAACCGGCAATAATTTCCGGTTGCCCGTCATGGTTTAAGTCGCCGGTTTGAATTAATTCCCGGGTGCTTTGGGCCACCTCCCCTGCCGGTTCCGGGGCTAAAAGGTGTGCACCGGCAGGTAAGAAGGTCTGCACAATCTTTAGCAGCTCGTTCTGATTACCCGCCTTTCTTCCGGCGGCAGTGCTGGCGCCTGTTCCCGGGGGCTTAATCAATGCTCCGGGCGTGGGGAACTGGGCGCAGGCGCTGATGATTATGCTTCCCGCAATGAGCACGGGCACAAGTTTTTTACGCATGGCCACCATCCTTTTGCCGCTGTTGTAAAAAAAGGGCCTTTTAGCGCAAGTTTATCAGATCTTTAAACCGGAGTGGTTACAAAAAGGTTACAGAACTAACCTGTTATATGCGGTTTTTCTAAAGGCAGGGAAACGTAAACCGTTGTTCCGACACCCGTATTCTTTGTGCGGGTTTTTGGACTTCATCCCTCTATATTCAGGACGGATTGACCCTGCAAAAAGTTCCCCAAAAACAAAAAAATAACCCCTGGTGGGAACCAAATGGGCCTGCCCGTCGTCATATTAAGGTAAAGAAGAAAGCATCTCAAAGTAAAGGATGATTTTATGGCCGTAAACAATAAAGAAAGGGACTATGGACCGGCAGGTACAGGGGGCGCCGGCCTTCCGGCACCGGAAGGCGCGGAGATTACCCGCCGTTTACATGAGGTTACCCGCCGGCTGGGTGAAGTGCAGGAAGCCATCGGACGGGTGATTGTGGGGCAGCAGGAGGTGGTCCACCAGGTATTGATTGCCCTTCTGGCCGGGGGACACGTGCTCCTGGAAGGCATACCGGGTTTGGGTAAGACGGTGCTGGTGCGGACCATCGGCCAGGTGACCGGTCTTACCTTCCGGCGCATCCAGTTCACTCCCGACCTGATGCCGGCGGACATCACCGGCACCATGGTCTTTGAGGAGCGGGGTAGCGGCGGGCCTTTTCGTTTTGTGCCCGGACCAATCTTCGCCAACATTGTGCTGGCCGATGAAATAAACCGGGCTACTCCCAAAACCCAGAGCGCGTTACTGGAAGCCATGCAGGAACGCACGGTAACCGTGGGGGGGACGAGCTATCCCCTGCCCAATCCTTTCTTTGTACTGGCCACCCAGAACCCGCTGGAGATGGAGGGAACCTATCCCCTCCCTGAAGCCCAGCTGGACCGGTTTTTATTTAAAGTTAACGTACCCTACCCCACGGCCGAAGAGCTGGCGGTCATTGCCGCCCGGACCACCGGTGCCGTGGAGCCCCCGGTACCGGCGCTGCTTGAGCCCCACGAACTCCTGGAGTGGCTGGGGCTGGTACGGCACGTGGTGGTGGTTGAAGACATAATGAACTACGCGGTGCGACTGGTGCTGGCAACCCAACCCGAAAACCCCCACGCCCCCGAGCGGGTGCGCCGTTATGTCCGGTACGGTTCCAGTCCCCGGGGGTTGCAGGCCTTGATCCTGGGAGCCCGGGCCGAGGCCCTGCGGGACGGTCGCCCCCAGGTGGTTTACCGGGATGTACAGCGGGTGGCACCGGCCGCCCTGCGCCACCGTTTGATCCTGGGCTTCGAAGCGGCCGCGGAAGGAGTTACGGCCGATGACCTGGTTGTCGAGATACTGGCTACGGTGCCGGCGATATCGTGACGTTATAATGGCGGAGGATTTATGAAATTCCAAAATCATTCTCATAACCCTGACCCGGCTCCCGGCAGGTACTTGCTAGAGCCCGGCCTGGTGGCCCGCCTGGAAGGCTACCGCCTGGTGCGTTACCGCCCCGCCGGGGGTGAACCCGGCGGGGGCCGGCGTTCCCACCGTAAGGGGGGCGCGGTGGAATTTGCCGACTACCGCCAGTATACGCCCGGAGACGAACCCCGCCGGGTGGACTGGAAGGCCTATGCCCGGCTGGGTCGATTGTACGTCAAGGAGTTTCTTGATGAGCGGCAGGACTGCGTCCTGCTGCTGGTGGATACCAGTGCCTCCATGGATTACGGCGGGGAGGCCCACAAAGGGCGCTGCGCCCTGCGGGTGGCTGCCGGGCTGGGGATATGCGCCCTGGCGGGCCATGACCGTTTGGCCGCCGCGGCCGGTGGGAGCCAAACAGCCCTCTTAGCCCCTCTGGGAGGGCGGGGGAGTATTTTTCGCCTGCTGCAGTTTCTGGAGGGATTGACTTTTGGAGGCGTTTCCGACCTGGCCGGGGACCTGCGTGCCGCTTTAGCCATGGCACCCCGTACGGGCAGCCTGTACGTTTTTTCCGACCTGCTGGATCTGGAGAAGGTGGAAAAGACCCTGCGCCTGGCTGCGGGTTACGGTTTGGAAACGACGCTCCTGCACATCATGGCACCCCAGGAGCGGCAGCCAGTTTTGGAAGGGGAATGGGCGCTGGTGGATGCCGAGAGCGGGGACCGGGTGGAAATATCCGTAACCCCCGCGTTGCTCCTGGCATACCGGCGGCGCCTGGAAAACCATATGGGGCAACTGGACGACCTGTGCCGGCGCTGGGGAGCCCGGCGGGTGATGGTGGACAGCGGTGAGAGGCCGCCGGCACCTTCTTCATTACCTTGACCCGGGCAGGGGTATTGCACCCGCGATCAAGCAGTAGGGAATGCCTGCCGTAGCAAGCAATGTACTAACTTTGGTTGGCGGATCGGTCATGTTAATCTACTCCCTGCCGGAGCTTTTGGGTTATCCGGGATATTTTCTGCAGACGGTTGAAACCGGAGGCGATTTGTTTGAGCTTTTTACACCCCCTTTTCCTGTGGGTGGGCCTGACTTTGCCGGCCATAGTGGCCCTGTACATATTGCGACCCCGGCGCAGGGAAATGATTGTTCCCAGCACCCTTTTCTGGCAGGCAGCGCCGTCCAGTATAGAGGCCAGCCGCCCCTGGCAGCGGCTGAAACCCCGGTTGTTATTGTGGCTGCAGCTGCTGGCGGCCGCATCCCTGACCCTGGGGGCTGCAGCGCCGGTGTGGTACTGGGGTTCACCTTCCAAAAGCGTCATAGTACTTCTTGATGCCTCGGCCAGTATGAACGCTACCGATTTAGGGCAGACCCGCTTTTCCCGGGCATTGCGGGAAGTGGAGGCCCTGGCCGATAGCCTGGAGAAGGGGGCTACCATGACGGTTATTGCCTTTGACCGGCAGCCCCGGATGGTGGTGCGTGAGGCTGCCGATTCCCGGCAGGTGCACCGGGCGCTGCAGGGGCTCAAGCCGTCCTGTTATCCGGGGGACCTGGGGCCGGCCCTTTCCCTGGCCCGGGCACTGGGCCGCCAGCAGGACCGGCCCCGGATAGTCCTGGTGAGTGACGGCGGTCTGGCTCCGGTGGACAATGCCGGGGATCTGGAACTGGTCACCGTGGGTAAGGATGGGGCGGCCAATGTGGCCCTGGCCGGTTTGCAGCTTCGCCCGGCCGGAGAAGGCCAGGCAGCCCAGGTAACGGTTGTTAACCATGGCGGGCGGGCGGCTTCCGGCCAGGTTTACCTGAGTGCAGGCCGCCAGGAAATGCAGGCCCGGAAATGGCACCTGGGGCCGGGGGAAAGCACCCACCTGCTGTGGCCCGATTTACCTGCCGGGGTGCCGGTGGCGGCACGCCTGGCCGTAGATGATGCCGGGATGGATCACCTGGCCCTGGACAACCAGGCCTGGGCGGTGCCCGAAAACAAACACCGCGTGCGGGTTTTGCTGGTCAGCCGGGGAAATATCTTCCTGGAACGGGCGCTGGGTGTATTGCCGGGCGTTGAGGTATATAAATGCACCCCTCAAGAATACCCATCCCTTTTGGGCGGAGCTTACAACTACGAGATTACCGTGCTGGACGGCCTTAATTCCCCCTTGCCGCCGGGGGCGGCGCTTTTTGTAAATCCCCCGGCGGGGGAGGTGGCCGGATTAAAAGTGGGTGGCAAATTTCATCCTCCGGCTCTGGCGGGAATGGAAGGAAGTGCCATCCTCCACTATGTGGATCTTTCCCAGGTGCATATTGCCTCTGCCCGCGACCTGGAACCGGGCAGCGGCTGGGCCGCCGACGTAAAGGCGGCCGGGAAAACGGTGCTGGCCCACGGTCAGGGGCAGGGAAAACGCCTGGTGGTCTGGGGATTTGATTTGCATGATTCCGATCTCCCCCTGCGTCCGGCCTTTCCCGTTCTCCTGCATAACACGATGGCCTGGCTGGCACCTCCTGACCTGGAGCTGCCGGCACAGGTTTACCCGGGTCAGGAGGTAGAGGTGGCCGCTTTACCTCTGGCCCGGGGTATAGAGGTGGAGCCGGTTTCACCGGAAGCAGTTTTTTTCCGGGGAGCTTCCCTTTCCAGTGTTCCCAATGAGAACAATTTAGATGATGGCAAGCCTGGTGCTCGGGTGGTGCTTGCCCCACCCTTCCCGCCTGCTCCCTGGATTCCCTCTGCGCCGGGCCTGTACCGCATCGTGGAAAGCTGCGGGGATGGGGATTATCCCGGCCACCAGATCAGCCGTCTGGTGGCCGTAAACGGATACCATCCCCGGGAATCGGATCTGCGCGTGCGGGACCCCCGTTCCCAGCAGGGGGAGGAGGTAACCTCCACCGCCCCGCGGCCCCGGCCCCGATCCCTGGCGGGCTTGTTGAGTGCTCTGGCCCTGGCGGTGGTGCTGGTGGAGTGGGGGGTGGCCAGCCGTGGGCATTAGTTTTACCGAACCTTTATGGTGGCTGGCCCTGCCGGTAATTCTGGCCGCCGCCTGGTACCTGCGCCTGCCCTGGCTGCAGATGGCCCGGCTGGCCGGACGGGGGCCCTGGCGGCGGGAAATTTTCCGGGTCGCTTTTCGTTTTGCCATCCTGATCCTCCTTGTGGCCGTGCTGGCGGGGCCGCACCTGGTTATGCCGGTGCAGCGGCAGGCGGTAATTATGGCCCTGGACGCTTCGGCCAGCGTGGGGCCGGCCAGAAGCCAGGGAGAACAGTGGATCCGGGAAGCGCTGGAGGCCAGGCCGGCTTCCGCCCTGGCCGGCGTGGTTGCCTTTGGCCAGCGGGCACTGGTGGAAGAACCCCCGGGACTCCGGCCGGTGTTTCACCAGCTGGGGACCGATCCCGGCGTGGCGGGCAGCCGGGTGGGAGAAGCCCTGCGCCTGGCCGGGGCCCTTTTCCCCGAAGATGCCCGGCGGCGGGTGGTATTGTTGTCCGACGGGCGGGATACCGGGGGTGATGCCGTGGCGGCGGCCCGCCAGCTGCGGGAAGAAGGAGTGCGGGTGGATGTGGTGCCTCTGGGAGGTCCTGCCGGTCCGGACGTGCGTGTGGAAGCTTTAAAAGTCCCTCTCCGGGCCCGGGTGGGCGAAAAGACGGCCCTGGAAGTGGTGGTTACTGCCAACAGGGACACCCGGGCCACCCTTTATATAGACCGGGACGGGATGATGGTGGCCTCCCGGGAGGTGCAGCTGCGGGCGGGGGAAAACCGCATCAGCCTCTCCGTTGATGCGGGCAGTGCCGGCCTGCACAGCTACCATGCCCGCCTGGTGGCCGCCGATCCCGCCCGGGATGTTTTTACGGCCAATAACCGGGCCGGTGCGGTGCAACAGGTTAGTGGGCCGCCCCACGTCCTGGTGGTGAGCCCTGATATAAAAGAGACTGTTACCCTGGTCCGCTCGCTGCGCAGCGCCGGAAAAGTAGAGGTTACGGTGGTAACCCCGGAAAGCGTGCCCGGGGGATTGGCCGCCTGGGCCCGTTACCAGGCGGTGTTTCTGGTTGACGTGCCTGCTTTCAGTCTGGGAGAAAAAACCATGCAGGAGATTGAAACCTATGTGCGGGACGGGGGTGGCGGCCTGGTTATGGTGGGCGGACCCGACTCCTATGGTCCCGGCGGTTACGCCGGTACCCCGGTGGAACGGGCGCTGCCCGTGGAAAGAAATGTTCGTTCACGGCAAAACTGCGGGTAGCCATAACCGTTTCCCTGGTAAATATGGCCGGAATGGTTCCGGCATCGGCAGTGGCGTAAAAACGCCTGCTCCCGCCTGGACCGGCCGCACCCTGGCCACTATAGAAAAGCTGGGTTTCCGGGTCGGCAGGAGGGGTAGGACGGTTACCGGTAGTCAAACAGACGGTGGCGGAAAGGCAGGAAGTGAAGCGGCAGAAACACACCCGGTGGCGGGCAGGGCAGGCGGTGGGGAGGAAACCGGTTCGCTTCAAGAACAAAGAGCCGGCCGGGGTGCCGGACCTGTCCAACCAGATTCACCACAAGACACCGCCGCCAGGCTCCTGGCCGCCAAACGCCGGAGAAAAAGTTAGGCTGGGTGAGAAATACATGGGCTATTTCAGCTCCGCCAGCCCCTGCGCCAGGGTCCTGGGTTTAAACCCGAAATGTTTTTCTACTGCATCCAGGTCGGTCACATTGTCCAGCTCCATTTGCTTTAACTCTACGGAAGTTACCGGCGGATCGGGCAGCAGGCGCTCCATCACCGGGACCACAAGGCGCATCAGGGTCAGGGGGACGGGCAGTTTGACCCGCCGCCGGCCCTGGCTGGCCAGCCAGATATCCAGCATCTGGCCGTAGGTCAGGTGCTCCGGCCCGCCGATTTCGTAGGTTTGTCCTATAGACGCCGGGTTGTTTAGAGCAAGGACGACGCAGCAGGCCAGGTCTTCGGCAGCCAGGGGTTGAAAGCGGGAGGATGCGGCGGGGACCGGAGCAAAGGGTGGAGGGCTCATCCTTAAGGACTGGTCCATGCGGTCAAAAAAGCCGAAGCCCCGGCCGTAGAGCACTGAAGGACGGAAGATGGTCCAGGCCAGGCTGCTCCGGCGCACGGCTTCTTCACCCAGCCACTTGGAATAGGCGTAGCGGTAGGCCGGGTCCGGGCGCACACCCAGGGCACTCATATGGACGAAACGCCGGCAGCCGGCCCTTTCGGCGGCGGCAACCATGTTGCGCGTGCCCTGGACGTTGATGCTCTCAAAGGTAACCGGTCCCTTTTCCCGGATTACCGCCACCAGATGGACCACTGCCTCAGCGCCGCGGCAGGCTTCATCCAGGGAAGCCGGGCCGGTAACGTCTCCAGTGTAGAACTCGGGCTCGTTACCCAGCAGGGTGCGGGCCTTTTCCCTGTCCCTCACCAGGCAGCGCACCCGGTAACCCGCCTGCAACAGTGCCGGGACAATGTGCCGGCCCACCAGCCCGGTAGCTCCGGTAACCAGAATCATATGCTGCACCTCCATAATCATCCGTTTTCCGGCAATTCCAGCCCGCGTTCCTGGTCATATGCAAGGTGACAAAGGATGATCTTCTCCCGGGGGCTGTCCAGGATAGAAAATAATTGGGGATGGCGGGAGTACCATTCTGCGGGTACCTTCATTTTACGCTCCCCCATGGCAGCCGGTATGGCAAGAAGTTCCTCCTGCCACAATTCAGCCGGGATTACGTCTATTAACCGCTCCCGGGGTTGCCACAGGTTTACCAGGGGGGATGCGGCGTAGCGCACCTCCCGGGGTGAATAGCCGAACAGCGTACAGGCGCGGAATATTTCCTCCAGATTGGTGGGAATGTGTTTATTCCGCGCATATTCCTCTTCCAGGATGGCTTCCAGGTAGCCCGGAGTGACGGAAAGGGGTTGAGTGAGAGCCGGGTTAAAGCTATGGCTTTCTGGTTCATTTCTGCTGGAGGAAGAGTGAAGCACCAGTACCCCCGGCCCACGGCAGCCGTTGTTCTTGTCCTCAAGACATTGCGGGCCAGTGTCCCTGCGCCAGAGGGGATAACTGTGCCGTAACAACCTGGTGGGTCCGGCACTCCCCGTATGCACGACATCGCATTCCGGAGGTCCCGCTGGATCGATGTCCCCACCAATTATTAACAGCCAGGGGCCGGGTTGTCCTCCCAATAACAGCATTTCTCTTTCCAGCCTGTCCCGGTCCCCGTGGGTGAACAGGGAATGATAAAGAAAAACCGGGCATCCGGGCAGGGCCGGTTTGAGTTCGCGGGTGATTTGCCTTGCCTCCCGGGCGGACGGGGTATAAACCACCTGCCTGAGACCCAGGCGGTAGTATTCCCGGATCAGCTCCGGCTGCCTGCCCTGGCAGCGGATCAACTCAAAGAGAGGCTTGTTGTGCCCGGCAACGTGATCTTCCACCACATAACCCGCATCCGCCAGGTATTTTTTAAATGCCGGAGCCAGTGCCGTTTCTAGAATTATATGGGGGATCTCCATTTTCCGCAGCAGGGCCAGGGCGTCCAGGGTATAATGAAAGGCCGGGCTCGACGGTTCCGGCAGCCCGTCCAGGACCACTACCGCTTTCATCAGGTTGCCCAGGATATAATCGGCCTGCCGTAAACCGTGGACGAGGGAGAAAACCAGATGGTCCAGGGTGGCTACCGTTACCGGGCAGGCAAAAATGCTTTCCCTGGAATTGGTGGCCGTACCGTCAGGGCGGCCGTAATTGTTTTGCGGCAACCCCCAGAGGTAAGGGTCATTCCCGTAGTAGCTCGTAGCATGCACCAGGGCCACCTGTTCCGCGCCCCAGAAGCGGGTTAACTGGTGGCGGGTAAAGCCGGAGGCGATTTGTCCGGGGCAGATCCATACCAGTTTTTCCCGGCATCTTTCCCGGCCCAGGGACACGGCCCGGGCCAGGGCCAGCGTCATCCTTCCGGAGCCGGGGGGTGCCAGGAGCAGCAAAAACCCGCCACCGGCCGCCGTACCGGTTGCTTTAACCGTCGCAGCGGCAAAAGGCGGCCGGTTTAAGGCCGGGCGGTCGAAGGCTGACTCAAGGTGATAAGGTCCTGAACTCCTGTCCTGTGCATTAACCGCGTTTCTTAATAGCGACCCGCAAACCGTTCCGCCGGTCAGGGCGGCCTGGTGAAAAGCCCGGCTGGCCTGGCTGTCACAATACTTTAAAAGGTTAATGGCAAAACAGTACAGGGCCTTGGTTCGCGCAGCATTGCCCCACAGGCTTACCCCTTGCTGAAGCCGGGTTACTTCCCCCTGCAGCCTTTCTCTTAAGCCGGTTTCGGCGATGTAAGCAGGAGGGCGGAAAACCGGCCGGGCGGAAAGGGGAAAGATATCCTTGAAGTAACGAGTATACAGGTCCTGGTAGCTTTGCAGGTAATCTTTTATCTGCTCAGTCAAGTAGTTTACCCGGGGAAGCAGTTCAAAGCTGTAATAAAGGTGGTCGAAAGGCTGGGTGTGGTGGGTAAGTACCAGTATCCTTACCAGAAGATTGTACTCCGGCGGCAGATCCGTTTCCACCAGGGGCAGGCTGAAAAAGGTATGGGAAAGCTCCCGGCTCAGTTCCTCTTTGACCAGCCGTTCTTGAAATTCCCGGGTGGCCTTGCCGATATCGTGTAAAAACAGGGCGAAAAAAAGGATCTGGCAAAAATCTGTTAAAGGCAGATACTGCTCGTCAACCAACCTCTGCACTGCCGGGCGGTGTTCCCGCAGGTAACGGTACAAGACAATCAGGGCATCTTCCGTGTGGCCTGCGAGGGTTTGATATACATCCACGCCCGCACGCTTTTTGGCCAGGAGGGATACAGGCATGGTCGAACTCCTTAAGATCAAAATTTTTATTACATATTACTCCAGGGGATAAATGAAAACAAGGGTAATGTGCAGTCCAGGAAGGAATTGAGGAACGAAAAACCGAAAAACTACATAATCAAAAGGGGAGAATTTCTACTACTGGAGTATCCCCATTTTTCACCTGTTCTGGCTTGCGAGGCTCACCGGAGCGAGCGAGAGTCAAAGCAGGCTAAGTAGAAAAGTGGGGATAAGGTCAGATTTCCACTACTGAAGGGGAGGAGTCAAGACCTTGGAGCGGATCTGGGCACCGTGGCGAACGGTATACATCGGCAAGCATAAAGAAGAGGGATGTATTTTTTGTGAAAAATTACGGTCCACGGAAGACGAAGCCAATTACGTGCTCCTGCGGGGACAGGAGACCTTTGTTTTGCTCAATCTCTATCCCTATACCAACGGGCACCTGCTTATTGCTCCCAACAGGCACGTGGGGGAATTGACGGAACTTACGGAAGGTGAATTGCTGGAACTGGGCAAAATGACCCAGCAGGTGGTTTCCCTTTTGAGGGCGGCCTTTAACCCCGACGGCTTCAACATTGGGGTCAACCTGGGCAGGATTGCCGGCGCCGGTGTGCCGGGCCACTTCCATATTCACGTGGTGCCCCGCTGGGCCGGAGACACCAACTTCATGCCCGTCCTGGGGGATGTGCGGGTTATTTCCGAAGCCCTGGACACGACCTACCGCAAGCTTAAAGAAGCTCTGGCCAGGGAAAGGGCCTAAACGCATAAAACGGTCGGAAACGACAGTGCGCTGGTCCCGGGGAGGCTCAGGTGCAGCACTGCAGTGAGCGGGAACCAGCGCACACTCTTATAAATGTTCAGTTTGCCCGCTTCAGGCACGGCGTTTTCCAGAGCGACATTAGCACTCCATTCCCGGATAGGGACGGAGCACTCTTTCGTCGATGTCGCTTAATGAGGCACATCCGGTGAGAATCATGGCCTGTTTCAGCTCACCGGTGAGTTTCTCCAGGACAAACTTTACCCCTTCGGCGCCGCCGCCAAAGGCTCCGATCACCAGGGGCCGGCCCACCAGCACCGCGTCAGCCCCCAGGGCCAGCAGTTTCAACACGTCAGCTCCCGAGCGAACGCCGCCGTCGGCCAGAATGGTCACCCGGCCTTTTACGGCCCGGGCAATGGCCGGTAATACCTCAGCCGCCCCGGGAGTATGGTCCAGAATGCGCCCGCCATGGTTGGAGACCACAATGGCCGCCGCTCCCGCACCGGCCGCCAGTTCGGCTTCGTCCACGGTCATAATACCCTTGACGATAAAGGGCAGGCGGGTGGCACTGACCAGTTCCTTGAGTTCGTCAGCTGTCTTGGGTCCCACCGGTTGTCCGAACAGGGCCATTGTCACAAGGCCCGCGCCGTCCACGTCCACGCCAACTGCCGGGGCACCGGCTTCTTCTGCCCGGCGTATGCGCTCAATGACGGCCTGTTGCTCCCGGGGTTTAATCACCGGGATACCGTGCCCTCCTTCTGCAGCGATGGCTTCCAGTCCGGAGGTGTAACATACCGGGTCGCCGCTGTCCCCCGACATGCCCAGGGTGCCGGCCTGGCGGGCCCCGGCCATGATCATGCCGATGAACTCCCGCTCGGTAAGGGCACCCCCCATGTTATAGGTAACTCCGGTCATGGGTGCAGCAAGAATGGGGGTGGACAGTTCTTTGCCAAAAAGGGTCAGGCTGGTATCCGGATTTTTGGCCCCGTGAAGCGTGCGCAGATTTAAGCGGTAACGGGCCAGGGCTTCTATATTCGCCTTAAAGGATGCTCCCGTACCGGTTCCGCCCATGCCCGGGACTTCTCCGGCACAGGCACGGCCATCACAGCTCGGGCACACCCGGCAATACCCTTTCAGTTTTTCCCGGGCCGCTTCCCGCAACTCTTTCCAGTTCATAACAGCAATACCTCCTGTCTTCTAGTGATCAGACCATATTATAAATTTCACCTTTCTTTTGCATTTTCCTGCTTTTTTAAAAATGCGGGGCCCAGGTAACCAGGGGCAACTCAAAGATGTGGGCAAAATCGCCGTTAACCGGGCGGACCCTGACGGTGTAGCCCACGGTTCCCTGGGGCAGGATGAGATTGCCCTTGTAAAGGTATGTCCCTTCGGGTGTTTGTCCTGTCATGGTCATGGGTATGTTTTTTATGTTACGTAAGTGTCCATTGGAATTTAATAAACAAAAAGCGCCGGGCATGTGTTCAAAGCTATAAAAACAGTGGTTGTCCACCGTACCGTAGACTATCTCCACGGTAACGTCTTCCGGTGAAAGGGAGCCCAGCTGCACCACGGCTTCGATGGGCAGCGGTTCCCCTACCCCCATGGCCTGGGTGTCCCCGGCCTTCACGGACGTAATGGTCACCTGGGGCCAGTTTTCCTTGAGCCTTTCTTTAAAGGCGGCTAAATGCCGTGCAGGTTCGTAGTTATTGCGGCTTAAGTGCAGGTTCCGCTGCATGGCCGGCACATAAAACTGCTGGCAGTATTCTTTAACCATCCGTTCTGTATTAAAAAAGGGCGGTATGGTTTGCAGGGATCGTTTCATCAGCTCGATCCAGGCCCGGGGTATTCCCTTTTGATCCCTGTCATAATACATGGGAATAATGGTTTCCTCCAGCAGGGCAAAGAGGGAGTAGGCATCATCCCGGTCCTGGGTTTCTTCATCGTGGTATTCCCTGGTTTCTCCCACGGCAAAACCGTTTTCCCCATCGTAGGCTTCGGGCCACCAGCCGTCAAGGATGCTGCAATGAATTACCCCGTTTACGGCGGCCTTTTGGCCGCTGGTGCCGCTGGCCTCCAGGGGGCGGCGGGGAGTGTTCAGCCACACATCCACTCCCTGCAGCAGGGACCGGGCCAGGGCGATGTCGTAGTCTTCCAGAAGGACCACCCGTCCTTTAAAGGGTTCCTGGTTGGTCAGTTCGTAAATTTGTTTGATCAGCTCCTGCCCCAGGCGATCTGCGGGATGAGCCTTCCCGGCAAAGATGATCTGGATCGGGCGCACCGGATCGCTTACCAGCCGGGCCAGGCGCTCCTTGTCCCGCAGGAGCAGGTTGGCCCTTTTATAGGTGGCAAAACGGCGGGCAAAGCCAATGGTCAGTATTCTGGGGTCCAGGTATTGCTCCACTTCCCGGATACGCAGCGCCGGTTCCTGGTTGCGCAGGCGCTGACCGCGCAGGTTGTCCCGGGCGATGCGGATCATTTTTTCTTTTAACCGGCAGTGTACCTCCCACAGTTCTTCAGCCGGGATGGCCGAAACTTGTTCCCAGGCTTGCTGGTTGCAGCAGTTCTGCCGCCAGTCGGCTTCCAGGTAACGGTCGAACAGTTCCTGCAATTCCGGGGCGAGCCAGCTACCGAGGTGCACCCCGTTGGTGATGGAGGAAATAGGAATTTCCTCCATGGGTATACCGGGATAGAAGCGGCGGAACATTTGCCTGGTTACCTGGCCGTGCAGCTTGCTTACCCCGTTGCAGTAGCTGGAAAGACGCAGGGCCAGGAGGGTCATATTGAATACCTTTTGCTCCTCATCCCAGCCCAGGGCTAAAAAGGTATCGGGCCCCATGTTCAACTGGTCGTACAGGTGATTGAAGTACTTGTCAATCATCTCGGCGCTGAAAACATCGTGTCCGGCCGGAACGGGGGTGTGGGTGGTAAACAGGGTGCCCGCACGCACCGCCTCCACGGCGGCATTTACCGGTACTCCGGCCTGAACCAGCTCACGGATCCTTTCAATAAGCAGGAAGGCGGCGTGGCCTTCGTTGATATGCCAGGCCAGGGGGTGAATGTTCAAGGCGCGCAGTACCCGCACGCCGCCAATGCCCAGCAGGATTTCCTGGCAAATACGTGTTTCCCGGTCGCCACCGTAGAGCTGGCCGGTTAAAGCCCTGTCGGCCATGTTATTACGGGTCACATCAGCGTCCAGGAGATAAACGTGTACCCGGCCCACCTGCATCTGCCATATTTTCAGGTATACGGTCCGGCCGGGTAGTTCCACGGGAACATACAGCGTGCTGCCATCGGGATGGGTTACAGGGGTGATGGGCATCTGGTAAAAATTTAAGCTGGGATAATGGGCTTCCTGCCAGCCCTCCCGGTTAATGCGCTGGGTGAAGTAACCATTTTTATATAACAGGCCCACACCTACAAAGGGCAGGCCCAGGTCGCTGGCCGACTTGCAGTGATCCCCGGCCAGCAATCCCAGCCCGCCGGAATAGGTGGGGTGGGATTCATGGACGCCAAACTCGGCGGAAAAGTAGGCGATAACGTGGTTAGTGTGCTCGGGGTATTGACGATTAAACCAGGTTTGAGCAGTCATGTACTGGTTCAGGTCTTCCATTACCTGGTTGTAGAGCAAAAGGAAAGATTCGCTTTTCGCTACCTTTTCCAGCTGCTCCTGGCTGACGTTGAGCAGGAAACAGACGGGGTTGTGTTTTACTTCCTCCCAAAGGGAACTGTTGATGCGCCGGAAAAGTTCCTGTGCCTGGGGGTTCCAGCTGAACCAAAGGTTCCGGGCCAGCTCACCCAGGCGGGAGATCTTATCTGGCAGTTTGGGTGCTACAGTAACCGTACGGATAAAGTACATATTCCGTTACCTCCTAAATTTGTGGGGCCGACCTGTTATGTTTTTAGGCCCCGGTGAGGTATAGGTATTTTATTTTCGTGTAAAGTATTGTATTCCTCATGAGCGGTAAATTTCCTTTTCTCTGGTAAAATTTAATTAAAACAGCCTGTTGCACCCTCGGTGTTTCGGGGCAGGATTTTAACGATGCTATAGCTAATATAAAGCTGGGAATTACATGCCAAGGAGTTGCTACCATGTTATACCAGAGTACCAGGGGAAATAGCCAGCCGGTGAGTGCCGCCGGAGCCATCAAGCTGGGTATTGCTCCCGACGGGGGGCTGTTTGTGCCCGACCGCCCGGTCTTTGTGACCGCCGGCGAGCTGGCCTTGATGGCTGGAATGACTTACCAGGAACGGGCGGCAAGCATACTGCAATTGTTTCTGACTGACTTCACCTCCGGTGAAATCAGGGAATGTGTACAGGGAGCCTACGACCGGGAAAAGTTTGACGTGCCGGAAGTTGCCCCGCTGCAAAAACTGGATGAACACCTGTACGTGCTCGAGCTGTGGCACGGCCCCACCTGCGCCTTCAAGGATATGGCCCTGCAAATACTGCCCCGGTTTTTGCCCCGGGCGGTGAAAAAGACGGGGGAAGATAGGGAAATTGCCATCCTGGTGGCCACCTCCGGCGATACGGGTAAGGCCGCCCTGGAAGGTTTCCGGGATGTGCCCGGTACCCGTATCATTGTCTTTTTTCCGGCCCGGGGGGTCAGTGAAGTACAGCGCCTGCAGATGATCACCCAGGAGGGCCGCAATGTCCACGTGGTGGCGGTGGAGGGCAACTTTGACCAGACCCAGAGCGGGGTGAAGGCAATTTTCACCGACCCTGCGGTAAATGCGGCCATTGACCGCCGGGGCTACCGCTTTTCTTCAGCCAATTCCATTAACTGGGGGCGACTGGTGCCCCAAATTGTTTATTATTTTTCAGCCTATGCGGATCTGCTGGCCAAAGGGGAGATTGCTTCCGGTGAAACCGTGAACTTCGTGGTGCCTACAGGTAACTTCGGCAATATCCTGGCCGCCTTTTATGCCCGGCAGATGGGACTGCCGGTCAAACGGCTTATCTGTGCGGCCAACCGCAACAATGTGTTGACGGACTTTATCCGCACGGGCACCTACGACCGCACCAGGGAATTTTATCGCACCATCTCCCCTTCCATGGATATCCTCATTTCCAGCAACCTGGAGCGATTGCTTTATGAGGTTACCGGTGGCGATGCCGCGAGGGTGCGGGAGTGGATGGGGGCGCTGCAAACTGCAGGGCGCTACCAGGTGGACGGCGAAACGCTGGAAAAGATCCAGGCCGTTTTCTGGTCCGATTTTGCCGGTGACCCGGCCACCATGGAGACCATCCGCAATACTTACCGGCAGTATGGTTACCTGATGGACACCCATACCGCCGTGGGCAAGTATGTTTATGACCGCTATGTCGAGGCTACCGGGGATACCGGTAAAACTGTGATTGCCTCCACGGCCAGTCCCTTTAAGTTCAATCAAAGCGTGGCCACGGCCATCCTGGGGGAAGAGGCGGTACGGGGAAAAGGGGAATTCGAGTTGCTCGAGATCCTGTCCCGGGCCACCGGGCTGCCCATACCCAAAGGGTTAAAGGACCTGGATAAAAAACCGGTGCGCCATACTTTGACCGTGGCACCGGAGGAAATGAAACGGGTGGTGCAGGAGCTTTTAACCTAGCGCAACGCGAATATTCAGTGAACCCTGTTGGTTACAGCCCAGCACTCATTAAAACGTGACTCCGCTCCTGGTGTTTCAAGTTTAATTGATACATCCGGTTTTAGGAAGACCTGGTATCCCAGTGAGTGCTGGGTCCCTGCTCACCCAGCATAGTTGCATTGAATGGCCACTGATGTCAGTAACTCAGGGGGAGGAACCTGGCATGCCCGTAATAGACCTGGCCCGGCTGCTCGTCAACCTGTCCCTGGCCCTGGATTTCTCCCGCCGGGGTTTAATGCGCCATCACCAGCGGGTGGCCCTGATAGCCCTGCGCCTGGGTGAAGCGGCGGGCATGTCGGGGGATGAACGTTTTGACCTTTTTAAAGCGGCCATCATTCACGATGCCGGGGCGGTTACCTGGCCCGAAAAGGATGCCCTGGAAGTTTTCGACGTGCAGCAACCCTGGGAACACTGCCACCGGGGTTACCGGTTTATTTCCGATGTAGCTGTTTTATCGCCTGCCGCTGAAATTATCCTTTCCCACCACGACCGCTGGCAGGGAGGAAATCCTTCCGGGAATATAAAGGCCGGTATTCCCCTGGCAGCCCGGATTATTCATCTGGCTGACCGGCTGGACGTGTTACTGAACGACGGGGAGTACGTCCTGGATCAAAAAGAGTCCATTATCAGGCAGGTTCAGCTGCTTGCGGGAAAAGTTTTTGATCCCGACCTGGTGGATATTTTTATGCAGCTGGCCAGGGCGGAAAGCTTCTGGCTGGATATTACCGCTCCCTGCCTGACCGAAAACCTGCTGGAACTGGTGGGGGAGCACGCTTCCACCATTGACCTTGCCGATCTCATTTCCATAGCCCGCCTTTTTGCCCGGGTCATCGACGCCAAGAGCCCTTTCACCCACCGCCATTCCCGGGGGGTGGCTGCGGTGGCCCGCTACCTGGCCCGGCGCATGGGGATGTCCGACGAGGATTGCCTGTTGATGGAGGTGGCGGGCCTGCTGCATGACCTGGGCAAGTTGACCGTCCCGGAGGATATTCTGGAGAAACCTGGGCGCTTAACCGAAAAGGAATTTAACCGTGTCAAGCAGCATACTTACTATACTTACTGGCTGCTCAAGCCCTTCGACAACCAACTGCCGATTGCCCGCTGGGCGGCCTTCCACCACGAAAAAATAAATGGCCAGGGATATCCTTTCCGGCTGTCCGGTTCCCAGTTGTGCCCGGGGGCCAGGATTATGGCGGTAAGTGATATCTTTACGGCCCTGAAGGAGGACCGCCCGTACCGGCCCGGCATGGCCTGGCCGGAGATAGAGCGTATTATTGCCCGGCAGGCCGGGCAGGGTATGCTGGACGGGGATGTGGCGGGGGTGCTTATTGACAGCCGGGGAGAGTTGGAAGAAATATGGGGTGACCTGGTCACTGCCGGGGACCACTGTGCCCTGGGATAAAATGGGCGTGATAAACGCGGTAATTCTCAGGTGTTCTCAAGAAAATGGATAACCGGCCGGAGATTTTAAAAGGAAGGTGGAAATTATGTCTTATCCTCCCCTGGCGGAGCTGGAAACCAGGGTAAAGCGTTTCCAGGAGGTTTTGCGTGCACAGGGCATGGATGGCGCCCTGCTCCTGCAGGGAGCGGATCTGGTTTATTTTTGCGGCACCACCCAGAACGCCCATCTTTATATCCCGGCCCGGGGGCGTGCCCTTTTCATGATCCGGCGGAGCAAAGAGCGCATTGATCCCGCCCTGGTGCCGGCGGAAGTGGTGCCCCTGCGCAGGCTGGAAGAGATTCCCCAACTGTTATCCGCCCGCGGCCTGGCGGTGCCCGGGGTGCTGGGCATGGAGCTGGACGTGCTGCCGGTTAACCTGTATCGCCGCTACGAAAAAATTTTTCCCGGCCGGATTATTGACTGCTCGCTCCAGATCAGGGAACTGCGGGCTGTGAAGTCGGCGTACGAGATCGGTCTTTTAAAAGAGTCTGCAGTCATGATGGACAATGTCTTTGCCCGGATTCCGGAAATGCTCCGGGAGGGAATGGACGAGCTTGAGCTGGCCGCCCGCTTGGAGGCGGCAGCCCGTTGTGCCGGCCATATGGGCCTGATCCGGGTGCGGGGATTTAACCAGGAGTTCTTCTGGGGATGCCTCCTGGCGGGGCCCAGCGGTGGGGTGCCCAGTTACTTTGACAGCCCCCTGGGCGGGCCCGGCCTTACGCCGGCTTTTCCCTTTGGTGTGGGCAGGCACCGCCTTGCTCCCGGCGAACCGGTGATGGTTGACTATGTGGGGGTAGTCAACGGCTACCAGGTGGACATGACCCGGGTTTTTGCCCTGGGGTACCTGCCTGAAGACCTGCTCAGGGCCCATGAGACGGCGGTAAACATCCAGAATGCCCTGGTGGCGGCGGCCCGGCCGGGAGTAACATGCGGGGAACTTTACGACCTGGCCCTGGAAATGGCTACCGGCGCCGGCCTGGCGGAACACTTCATGGGCTGCGGTGAGCAGGTGCGTTTTGTGGGCCACGGCATCGGCCTGGAATTGAACGAGTTGCCCGTGCTGGCCCGGGGGGCGAAGGATAAGCTGCGGGCGGGTATGGTGCTGGCTATAGAGCCCAAATTTATCTTTCCGGGCCGGGGGGCGGTGGGTATTGAGAATACCTTTGTGGTTGGGGAGGAGGGGTTGGAGAGGTTAACTACATTCCCGGATGAAGTGGTAATTGTTTAGTTTGTCTTACATTGACTGTTTTTGCAATTTATTGCTACTTTTTTATTGGAGCCCGCTGGAAATTCCAGTTTTAAGGAAATTCTGGTCCGTTTCGAACGCTGCCTGGGCTGTCGTTCCTGCCAGCTGGCCTGTGCCGTGGCCCACTCCGGTGCCGGCAGCCTCCTGGGCGCCGTGTTGAACGGTGAAAGGCCCCGCGCCCGCATTTTCATCCACCAGGCGGGCGGGTACAGAGCCCCCCTGAACTGCCGCCACTGCCAGGACGCTCCCTGCATCGACGCCTGCATTGCCGGAGCCATGTACAGGAAGGATGACGGTACCGTGACCAATGTGGGCGGCGAGCAGCAGTGTACCGCCTGCTGGATGTGCGTCATGGTCTGCCCGTACGGTGTGATCCGTAGCAATGCTGAGGGCACCATGGCCCTGAAGTGCGACCGGGAGTGCCGGGGCGAAAAAGAGGTGCCGGCCTGTGTCCGGGCCTGCCCCACCGGGGCTCTGGTCTACGACGAGGTGGACGACTACAGTGATAAGCGGCGTCTGGATGTCCTGAACCGCGCTTTGAGCAATCTATAGCTCCCAGTATGTGGAGCGGGGCTCTGTCGCCTTTAAAGCCGGGCCCGGTTTAGCACCGGCCCGGCTTTAAAGCTTTAAATATCAATCAGGGTGGGGCAACCTTATTAGTAATAAGAAAAAATATTATTTCTAAGAAGGAATATTCCTGGCTCTGGCAAATATCATTAATCAGGTACCCGCTGGACAAAAAGGAGCAGGTTGTGGCGGGTATGACAGCAGTATTCAATCAATTGATAAAAAGGAGGTTGTGTTCCCCCAATGGGTGAAGGGTATTTCAAGCAGAGAAACGGCTTGATTGCTGTGGACATCATGGCCGCTTGCGGCGTGATGACTCCGGAACAATGGGCTGGCCTGGGCCAGGCAGCCCGGGAAAATAATGTGTTCCGGCTGAAGATGACCGCCCGCCAGACGGTGGTAGTTTTGCTGCCGGAGGAAAATGTGGAGAAGCTGGTGGCCGCCCTGGAGCCGCTCGGTTTGCAGGTGGCCCCCTTCGGCAAGGTGGTGCGACCGGTGAAAGCCTGCCCGGGAAACGAGTCCCTGTGCCCGCGGGCCATTGCCGATGCCCTGGGCCTGGGAATCGCGATCCAGGAAAAGTACGTGGGGCAGGAGGTGCCCAAGGATTTTAAAATTGCCGTGGCGGGGTGTGCCCGGGGCTGCACGGACCCCCAGTGCGCCGATTTTGGTGCTCGGGCTTCGGGTCAAGACCGGTTTGACGTTTTCATCGGCGGACGGGGAGGTACGGTTAAACCGGTTCACGGCATTGCCATTGCGCGCAAAGTAACTGCTGAACAGGTGCTGGGGCTGCTGGATTTTGTACTGGAACGCTACCGCAGTCTGGCCCAGCCCTACGAGCGCCTCTGTCAAACCCTGGCCCGGGCCGGGGAGGGGCAGTTCCAGCCGCCCGCAGAACTTCTGGCATCGCCGGGGGAAGAGGCGTCTGAATTTGCCAGGTTTTTGCAAGGTTAGGGGAGGTGGTAATTGAAAGATGGCCACGGTTAGAGTTGAAGAGATAAATTTAGCAGCTTTAGAAGCGCAATTGGACAGGATCTGTCAAGGCTGTGATTTATATAATTCCGCCGGTTGCAAGGAGTCCCAGTGTCTGGTGGGGTTCGCCCGTAAGGTTTTAAGCTTTGCCGCCCAGAAGAAGCTCCTGGATATTCCCGGGGCGAGCAAGCTTCTTCCCACCCAGGACTTTAAACCCTACTACCCGGAACAGGTGGCCGGGGCCATTGCTGAAACCTGCCGCCAGTGCCGGCAGTGCCGCGATAACCATTCCCCCGACTGCGTTATTGCCCTGGTGCGTTCGGCCCTTGAAAGCGCCCTGCTGCAGGAAACCATCGACTACCCGGGCAGCGTCTTCCTTTACCTGGCCCGGATCAAGGAGCAGCACCCCCAGTTGGCCGCCCTTTTAGCCCGGGAGCTGCAGAAGGGCAGGACCTGAAAAGTTACGTAAAAGCGAGGAATAGCCTATGAATGTAATGGCTGATCATGAAAAATCACGGCAAACCCAGGTACAATACCTGGCCATCTCACCGGAAGACCTGGGGATTATGGCCGGGTACCGGGATCTGTTTGTTAGAGAAGCCGACAGGGTAGTGGATTATTTCTACAGCCATATTTTGCAGTTTCCCCACCTGAAAGAAATTATCGAGAGGCACAGCAATGTAGACAGGCTGATCCAGAAGAACAGGGAAGCTATTATGAAGATGCAGAAGATCAACGATGATAATCTATAGGGGGGCTTGCCATGGGATTGCAAAGTGAGGTGTTGTGCCGCCTGGCCGCGAGGGGCAGTTTGTTCCGGGTGTTGTTTCTTTCCATGATTGTGATGGGATTGCTTATCGGGGCGGTTTTCCCTTTTTTTATGGTAGCCCTGGGATTGCCCTCCGGAATGGTATTCCGGCCGTCGTTTTTTGGAGCCTGTGTACTGGCGGGGCTGCTCGTCGGAGAGATCAACTACCTGCTGGCTCGTTTCGTACTGGCCATTCCTTTAAAAAACCTGGCCGGGATGGCTGAACGGGTGGCCAGCGGTGATTTGAAAGACGGGGGCGACCTTTTTTGCAGCCGGGAATTATAAGGCGGGGTGACATGGTGGAAAAAGACGCAATTGGCCAACTAATCGGTTCGTTTGAACAAATGCGCCGAAACTTGGCCCACCTGATCGGCGAAGTTGCGGAAGAGGCCAGGAAGGCATCGGAGCTGGCCGAGCAGCTTTCCAGCGCCACGGATCAGATCTCCCAGGGGGCTACAGAAACGGCCAGCGCGGCGGTTCAGATTTCCGCCAGCGTGGAGGAAGTGGCCGGGCGGGCGGAAACGGTGGCCCGAACGGCCGGCCGGGCCGCTTCCCTGGCCGAAGACGGCGGCCGGAAGATGGATGAGGTTAGCCGCCAGATCCGTACCATGCATGATACCACACGCCAGGCGGTGGAACGGGTGGAGCGTTTTGCCCGGATGTCCGAGCAGATCGGGGAAATACTGGGCATTATCAGCAGCATTGCCGACCAGACCAACCTGCTGGCGTTGAACGCGGCCATTGAAGCCGCCCGGGCCGGGGAACACGGCCGGGGCTTTGCCGTGGTGGCCGAAGAGGTGCGCAAGCTGGCGGAGAGATCGGCCTCTTCAGCCGAGGAAATAGGCAACCTGGTGTCAGCCATCCGGGAAGAGATCAGCGAGGTCACTGCCCTGATGGAAGGATCGGCCCGGGAGGCGGACCGGGGCCTGGCGGTGGTTGAGGAGGCCGGCACCGCCTTTAAGGAAATTTTAAGTGCGGTGCAGGAAGTGGATTCCCAGGTGGCCGATGTAGCGACGGCTTCCCGGCAGGTGTCGGAGGCGGTACAAAATATCGCCGCCTCCACCGAAGAGCAAAGCGCCCTGCTGCAGGAAACCGCCAGCAGCATTGCCACCCTTTCCAGCATGGCCGAGAAGTTAAAGGCTATGGCTGCCCGGTTTACGGTTTAAAACGCCGATTTCAATGATATCCCCGTCGTGCAACTCGTCGGTAAAGGATGCTTCTTTGCCGTTGAGGGTGAGGCGGATGGGCGGCTTAAGCTCGCTGGGATCCAGGTCAATGTAATTGAAGATGTCGATGAAAATATAACTGGAACGCCCCGTCAGGTTGACGGTAGATCCGTTTACCGTGACGGTGATGCCCTGGGTGATTCCGGGGCTGAGTGTACCTCCGGGTATTCCCTGGTTTTCGGGAAATATCTCTGTGGCATCCTGGTGTTTCCAGAGCTCCTCAGCGACCGGGGCCTTTTGCCCTGCCGGCTGACTGCGGCCTTTCCCATCCCTGGGCCGGTAGTCCACCCTGTCCCCATCGTGCAGGCGGTAGGCCGGTGGGGCAACCTGGTCGTTCACCAGCACCTCCCACGCCCCCAGTTCCGCCAGAGGAACGGCCAGGTATTCTGCCAGCCACTCAAAAAGGGGTTTTACGGCGCAGATTTCCACTTCACCATCCAGGGGGATTTCCCGGGATGGTTCGGCGACCTGCCCGTTGATTAAACAAAGGGCCGCTGTTTCCACTGGCCTCCCGTTGGCGTGAACGGTGATGGTGCCCGGGGGTGGCAGAAGGTCGGCTACTGTGGCCCGGGCATCTTCACCATTCACTGCCGGGTGGACCACAATCCGGTCTCCGTGGGCCACCCTGGTTTGCATGTTGGCTTCCCGGTCATTCACCAGAATCCTGGCCGGTTGGGAGAGCCCTCCGTAAATGACCTGGCGCTTGCCGTTTAAGGTAAAGGCCAGGTTTTTCCCGTTTTGCCCGATCAGCAGGCGGGGGTTAAAGCCGGTTAAAGCCAGCACATTCCCCACGGTAAATTCCCGGGCGTTGAAGAGCCGGTGTTCCACCCCGTTCACCATGATGTGGATAAAATCATGGCCCAGTTTGCGTAAAGCAACCAGGGCAATGCCCGCTACCGTCACCCCTTCCGGCCCGGGAATTTGATCCTTACCCTCCACCATGAGTACCTGTCCCAGGCTGCGCCGGTCCCGCAGGACCACCCGGTTTTTGTCCAGCTCCAGATGCCGGGCAATCTTTTCCGTCAAGCCGGGAACCTGCCCGCCGCCTCCTACGCAAAATACCGAACGGGGTGGTCGCCCCCCGTTTTGGGCCAGGATTTGGGTGCTGATTTCCCGGGCCAATCTTTCCAGTGCCGGGTCGATGCGGGCCAGCAGGTCCTGGCAGGAGATGGTATTTTCCATGCCCACGATGTCCGTGTAACGTATATCCTCGCCCCGGACCAGCTCCCTTTTCATGCGCTCGGCGGTGTCAAAATCAACCAGGCAGGTCTGGACAATTTCCTCGGTAATTTCGTCTCCAGCCACGGGGACCATGCCGTAGGCGGTGATGGCACCGTCCCTGGTGATGGCAATATCGGAGGTGCCGGCGCCGATATCCACCAGGGCCAGGTTTAAAAGGCGGTAGTTTTCGGGAATGGCTGCTTCGATGGCGGCAATGGGTTCCAGGGTGAGGCTTAAAGGCTCCAGTTCCACCCTCTGGAGCACGGCGTAGAGGCTGTTGACCACCGAGCCGGGCAAAAAAGTGGCCAGCACATCGGCTCCAATGGTTTTGCCCCGGTGGCCCACCAGGCTGGAAATGGGGTAGCCGTCCAGGTAATAAGAAACGATGCTGTAACCTACGCACGTGAAATCCTGTCCGTTGGGCGGCGGTTCGGCTGCCAGTTCCCGGTGGGCCTGCTGGATGGCTGCCAGTTCCAGGGCGTTCACTTCAGGCCAGTCAATTTCCTGGCCGCTGGTTTCCTGCTCAATGTGGCAGGACCGGGTAATCAGGGAGCGGCCTGCGGCGGCAATGGCCACATGTCGCAAGGGGAAGCCCAGTTCTCCTTCCAAATCTTTTTTGACCGCCCGTACCGCTTCCGCCACTCCCGGAATGTCGTGGATCTGCCCGTCCAGCATGGTTCGCCGGCGGTGTTCCACCAGCCGCTGCGCCGCCAGCCTTAACCGGCCGTCTTCGGGGACGGCTACCAGTCCGATTACCGTACGGGTGCCGATATCCAGGGCAAAGATGGTATTTTCAGGAGATACTTTTAAAGCCATGCCACATACCTTCCCGTTCAGTTCGCCAATAGGGTGTCGATGTAAACATCTGCCAAAAGGCTGTTATGTTTAGTTATTCTACCTGATCAGAAATGGATCCTGCCTTAGGGCATGTGTTATTTGTTACGGCTGTTGGTGCCTGCGGGGCAGGAGATCATAAACTTTAGTGCAAAGTTAAAGGGTAGAGGCTTCGATATTTCAAGATTTTGGGGATTTGGTGATGGTGAGTGGCGATCCATGCTGATGGTTTTTTTCTGGATCGGGTATGGCGTACGGCTGCCGGCAATGAAGGGCAGCCGGTCACCATACTCGAGGACATTACAGCCCACTTTCCCGGGGGTACCATCACGGCCCTGGTGGGGCCGTCGGGTTCGGGTAAAAGTTCCCTGCTGCGTCTTTTAAACCGTCTGGATGAACCCAGCCGGGGCAGGCTTTACTGGCAGGGCAAGCCCCTGGAAGGGTATCCCGTGCGGGAACTGCGGCGTCAGGTGGGCATGTTGTTTCAAACCCCGGTCCTTTTTCCCGGTACCGTAGAAGAAAACCTCCTTTACGGTCCCCGGGTTACCCGCTCGGCCCCGCGCGTAGAGCCGGCAGAGTTGCTGGAACAGGTCGGGCTGGACGGCACGTTTTTGCGGCGGGACGTGAGCAGCCTTTCCGGTGGCCAGGCCCAGCGGGTTGCCCTGGCCCGGGTGCTGGCCAACCGGCCGGCGGCCCTTTTGCTGGACGAACCCACTTCAGCCCTGGATCCCGGGGCCCGGGATGAGATAGAAGCGTTGATCACGCGGCTGCAGCGGGAAAATGACCTCACCGTGGTGTGGGTAACCCACGATGCCGCCCAGGCCCTGCGGGTAGCCCGGGTGCTGGCCGTCATACAAAAGGGGCGCCTTACGGCCTGCGGTCCGAAGGAGGATTTCATGCGCGGCGATGTCGATCCCTGGGTGCGCCAGTTCTTCCAGGAGGGCAGGCACACCCCGCAAAGGTGCTGCCGGCCCTGAAAAGAGGTGAAATCCCTTGACCGATGCAGCTCTATTGTCCACGCTGGCCCTGGTGCTGGTGGCCATGCTTTTGTCTTTGTGGCAGCAGCTGCGCCTGGAGCGGGATTTGCTGGTGGGGACGGTCCGTACTTTTTTGCAGTTGCTGGCTATCGGTTATGTGCTGACCTTTGTGCTCAGGCAGGACCGCTGGTATTTTACCGCGGGGGTATTGTTGCTGATGACCCTGGTAGCCGCCCACAATGCGGCCGGAAAGGGCAAAAAGATCCCGGGGATATTCTGGCGGGTGATCCTGGCTATTGGGCTGGGGGAAGTAGTTACCCTGGGCCTGATGCTCTCACTCCACATCATCGATGGTAGCCCCCGCTTTGTCATTCCGGTGGCGGGGATGATTGTCGGCAACGCCATGGTGGCTGCCGGCCTGGTGCTCAACCGTTTTCAAGCCGATATCCGCCGGCAAAGGCGGGAGGTGGAAGCCGCCCTGGCCCTGGGGGCATCTCCCCGGCAGGCGGTGGAAGGCGTTCTGCAGGCGGCCGTTAAAGGGGGCATGCTGCCTACCATTGATTCTATGAAAACCGTTGGGCTGGTTACCCTGCCGGGGATGATGACCGGCTCCATCCTGGCCGGGGCCGATCCCTTGCTGGCGGTTAAGTACCAGATCATGGTTATGCTGATGCTCAGCAGCGCCACGGCCATTTCAAGCATTGCCCTGGGGTTTACTCTTTACCGGGCTTATTTCAGCAAGGCCGAGCAATTGATCATACCGGGTAATTCTTCTCGGCCGTAAGCATTTCCAGCCACCGTTTTAGATAAATGGGCAGGGTAAAGTTCTTCCTGACATGTTCCCTGGCGTTTTGACCCAGCCTCTCTCCCAGGGCCGGGTCGCGTAAAATCCTCACCAGTGCCCGGGCCATTTCTCCGGTGGTGGCGGCGGCCAGCCCGGTTTGCCCGGGGATTAACTGCACCGTAATGCCGCCCACGGGGGAAGCTACCACCGGGCGGGATTTCCACATGGCCTCGGTTACGGTCAGTCCGAAACCCTCCCGTACCGATTTCTGGACCACCACTGCGGCAACCCGCTGGAGCACATTGATTTCCAGATCGCTGGTGGGGGGGAGTTCCAGGATAAAGATGTCCGGGTCATGGGCGGCTGCTTGCCGCACTTCCTGGAGCACCTGGATGCCCTCGGGGTCGTCGGAGGCTCCACCCCCCGCCAGCACCAGGCGGCATGGTATTTCCTTTCGCACCAGACGAAAGACCTGGATAACCCCCAACGGGTCTTTGAGTCGGTCAAACCGGGAAATTTGCACCACCAGGGGCAGGTCAGCCGGTATGCCCAGCCGCTCCATAACCGCGGCAATCTCACTGGACGATACCTCCCGGTTTTTCTCCGCCAGGGGGTCGATGGCCGGGGGCATGAAGTATTGCCGGTGGCCCAGATTCCGGGCGTAGGCCGGGATATGATAGATGGCGGCGTCACAACGCCTTGCCCAGGGTCTCAAAAAATCCCACACCTCCCGGTCCACGTCTACCGGGTCAATGTGGCAGTACCACAGCCAGCGGCCCGGGTGGCCGGGACGGATTTCGGCCAGGCCCAGGGGCTGCTGATCGTGGAGAATGACAAAGTCCGCCCGGGGTTCTACCAGGTCGTAGTTCTCCCGGGATATCCGGCGGTAGGTGTCCAGCATGGCGGGCGTTATTTGTACGGGTACGCCGTGAAAGGCGTTGTGAAAGGTTTTGGTCACCCGGAAAAATTCCTCATCCCCCTTGATGACGTCCCAGCGCACCTCTAAGCCCGCTTCCTGCATCATGGGCACGAGGCGTTTTAAAATTTCCGCCACTCCGCCGCCGGCAAAGGTGGAATTAATGTGCTGAACCCTGCACCCTATGAGCTGCCGGGCCAGCTCATAGATCTCTTCGATGAGTTGTTCACCAACAATAGCCTGATAATCCCTGATACCAGCCATGAATGACCCTCTTCCTCTGCAGTGTTTTCTAACCCCTTAGTATATTCGCCCGGAAAAAAATTTTCCTCCACCTGCCCAACATAGATGGAGGAAATATTTTATCGTGTTATTCGCTTTACTCCAGGCCGGCCAGCAGGGCCGGGCCGGCGCTCGTACCCAGCCTGGTGGCCCCGGCCCGGATCAGGGCCAGGGCCTGGCCGGTGGTACGAATGCCCCCCGAGGCTTTTACGCCAATTTCCGGGGGTAGGTTTTCCCGCAATAGCCCCACATCTTCCACCGTGGCCCCGCCCGGGCCAAAACCGGTGCTGGTTTTTACAAAGTGGGCGCCTGCCTGACGTACCAGCCGGCAGGCGGTAATCTTCTCCCCGTGGTTTAAGTAGCCTGTTTCGATAATCACCTTGACCAGCCCCCCGGGCAAAAGGGCGGTCACTGCCTCCACCACTCCCCGGATATCGGCCACAACGAGATCATAGTTTCCTTCCTTCAAGGCGCCAATATTTATGACCATGTCCACTTCCCTGGCGCCGTTTCTGACGGCCTCTTCAGCTTCCTTCTTTTTTACGGACGGCGTGGTTGCCCCCAGGGGGAAGCCAATCACCGTGCACACTGCCACACGGGAACCGGCAAGTATTTTCGCGGCATATGCCACATGGGCGGGATTAACGCATACGGCGGCGAATCCTTCAGCCATCGCCTCAATACAAAGTTGCCGGATGTCCCGGGTGGTGGCTGTGGGTTTAAGCAGGGTATGATCAATCATGGCGGCCAGCTGGTTTCTGGTCAACCGCCAACCCCCCTTATAAAATTACTGTTATTAAACGGCGCAGGGAATCACTGGTTGCCTGCTGGGGTCGTGGTTTCTATTTTAAGCTGCCTTTGCAGCAGGTTTAACAGCAGGCTCAAGGCCAGCCCTATTGCCAGCGTGCTTACCAGCACCAGGGTGGTATTAAATTGCAGCCAGGCCACCAGGTATGCTGTGGCAATGACAATGGAAAGGATCATGAGGGGAAAAGCTACTTTAAAGAAACCCAGGAAACTGATAGGAGTACCCCTCTTTTCAGCCATGCCCACCACTACCACGTTGGCCGAAGCACCGATGATGGTGCCGTTGCCACCCAGGCAGGCTCCCAGGGAAAGGGACCACCACAGGAAATTGAGGTTTTCTATGCCCCCCAGGCGGCCCATGTCCTGAATTAAAGGAATCATGGTCGCCACAAAGGGGATGTTGTCCACAAAGGCCGAGGCCAGGGCCGAAAGCCAGACAATCAAAAGGCCCGCCGGCAGGAGTTCTCCCCCGGTAACCTCCAGGGCAAAATGGGCGATGGTTTCAATGACCCCTACTTCTTCCAGCGCTCCCACCAGGGCAAACAGGCCGATAAAGAAGAAGATAACCGGCCATTCTACGGCGTGCAGGGCATGTTCCGGGTCGGAACGGGTGATTACCAGCAACAGGGCCGCCCCGGCCAGGGCAATCACCGAGCTCTCCAGGTGCAGGAACTGGTGCAGGGCAAACCCGGCAATGGTTAAACCCAAAACCCAAAGACAGGGCTTGAGCAAAGAGGCGTCTTTAATCTCGTCCCATTCATTTAGCTCCAGGATGCTTTTTTGATTCTCAGGGTTTGTAACCAGGTCCCGGCGGTAAATGAGGCGCAGGATAAAGATCGTCAAGACATAAATCACTACCACCACCGGGGTAAGGTTAATCACAAAATCCATAAACCCGAGCCTTACGGCGCTACCAATCATGATGTTGGGCGGGTCTCCGATCAGGGTGGCCGTTCCCCCAATGTTGGAAGCGATAATTTCAGAAATTAAGAAGGGCAGGGGGCTTACTTTTAGTTTGTGGGCGATGGCAAATGTAACGGGCACGATGAGCAGTACCGTGGTCACATTGTCCAGCAGGGCTGAAAGTACAGCCGTGACCAGGGAGAGGGATGCCAGGATACGCAGGGGTTCTCCCCGGGCCATTTTGGCCGCCTTGATGGCCAGGTACTCAAAAACTCCCGTTTCACGGGTAACGCCCACGATGATCATCATGCCCGTTAAAAGGCCAATGGTGTTCCAATCGATGTAGTGGACGGCCAGTTCCGGGGTAATGATACCGGCCAGTATGACTATCGCCGCACCGCAAAAGGCAGCCACGGTACGGTGAATCTTTTCCGAAATAATTATAGCATAGGTGAGTAAAAAGACGGATGTAGCTAAAATAACTTGCGTTTGAGCCGACAAATTTCCCATCTCCTTTCATCCATAGTATTTCGATAATCACCCAGTCTTACTACATTTAAGGAAACCACCTCCATTAGACCAGAAATGTGACTAATTTCAGGCAAAATTAAAGGGGGGGGGTAGCCAAGTGACTACCCCCCCCAGCAGTCGGTACCGTTGCAGCCTGGCGATCATAGTCCTGAAAAGGACCTTAGACCCATAGCTTTAGCGTCCCGGGCTTTCGCCCGGTTTGCCCAACCCGTAAGGAACGTACACTTTTCACTTTACTACATAAGTATTATAAGTGGTCAGGGCCTATGGAGGCAATAGGAATTTAATCAATTTATTAATAATGCAGGTTTCTCCCACTAGAACGTAGAAGATCTTGCAATAAAGATTGTCTTTGGGGAGGTAGTGGTTTGCATGAAAATCCTTCTGGCCGTGGATGGTTCGGAGAATTCACTGCGTGCTGCCAGGCAGGCTTTGCGCTTAAGCAAACTAAACCCGGAAGTCGCAGTTACGGCTCTGTACGTGGGGCCTTCCTGTTATAAACTTTTCCCCGAACCCGGAGTATGTGCCTGGCTTCAGCAAAAAGAGCTGGATCAAGAAATAGAAGCCCGCGCGGAAAAAGTCTTTGCCGCCGTAGAAAAAATTTTTCGGGCAGAAGGCCAGGCCATAGCCACGGCGGTGGAACGGGGAGATGCCGCTGAAGCCATCTGTCGGCTGGCTGCGGAGGGTCAATTTGACCTGATCGTCGTTGGAAGCCGCGGTTATGGCGATCTTAAGTCCCTTTTCCTGGGCAGCGTGAGCCATAAAGTGCTGCACCTCGCCCCCTGCCCCGTAATGATTGTCAGGTGATAAATATGATTAATAAAATGTAGCTGTACTCTTCCGGGGTTTTTATTATTGAAAATTAAATTGGTATTTGGTAAAAATACGATTGGGTAAACACACGAGATGAGAATTCCGGGGTATAACATAAGAGCACTTTGATGCAGGAGGTTAAATTGATCATGTCCACGATTCTCTCCCTGGTGAGGAGCCGGTATTCCGTAAGGCACTATAAACCCGACCCGCTGCCCGAGGCATTGCTGGATCAACTCCTGGAAGCGGCCCGCTGGGCCCCTTCTGCCGGTAACCTGCAGCCCTGGTTTTTCTATGTGGTTACCCGGGAGGAAAAAAAAGAAGCCCTGGCACAGGCCGCTTTAAATCAACGTTTTATTGCCCAGGCGCCCGTGGTGATTGTGGTTTGCGCCGAACCGGAACGCTCGGCGCGGGTTTACGGTGAGCGGGGGCGGCAGCTTTATTGTTACCAGGATACGGCTGCGGCAGTGCAAAATATTCTGCTTACCGCAAATGCCCTGGGCCTGGGAACCTGCTGGGTGGGTGCTTTTGACGAGGAACGGGTGAAAGAGTGCCTGGGTATCCCCGCGGGGCGTATACCCGTGGCCATCATTCCCGTGGGTTACCCGGCCGACGATCCGGCCCGCAGGCCCAAGAGGAGGGAAATAGAAGAGATTGTGAGTTACATTTAGGCCACCGGCCGGGATTTCCGGCCGGCTTTTTTGCGAAGCGGTGTAAATCTTTTGCGGATATAACGAACCCTTTTTACGTCCGGCATGCGTTCAGCCGGGCCAAAGAGAAGGCTGTTGGTGGGACAGGCGGTAACGCAGGCCGGCTCGAGCCCGGCATCAATCCGATCTTTGCAGTAGTCGCATTTCACAGCTACACCTTTTTCTTCATCCCATTGGGGCGCACCCCACGGGCAGGCCATAATGCAGCTCCGGCACCCAACACACAGTTCCCGGTCAATGAACACAATGCCGTCCCTGGGGCGTTTCTGGACGGCTCCAACCGGGCAGGCCTGCACGCAATAGGGGTCCTCGCAGTGGTGGCAGGCTGTGAAAACATACGTTGCCATTGCTTGACCGCTTCTGATAACAGGGTCTACCGTAACAACCTTACTTGGCTTGGGTCCCACGCCAAGCCCCTTGTTTACTTTGCACTGCACTTCACAGCTGCGGCAGGAAATGCATCTTTTCTCGTCCTGGTACAGGTAATACTTGCTCATTGATTAGCCTCCCAACAGTCCCTTTGTAATATTGACTATAGTTCGATACTTTTATTAGATAACCTTCTTTAAAGCATTATTTTTATTTATAAATAATGGTAGACTTTGACCGGATTCACCGGTCAAGAAAAAAAACCCCGCTCTTTTGCGGGGTTTGTTAGGTATCTCAAGCGGATCTGTAAGGCCGGCTACACTTACATAATCCACCGGGCCAGCTTATCTGGATCTACGATGCTGATGGTTCTTCCTTCATAAGCAATGCTTTTTTCCTGCTTGAAGGTGTTTAATAGAGAAGTTACCGTCTGCCGGGAGGTTCCTACCATATTTGCCAGTTCCTCGTGGGTAAGCTGTACGCCCAGTTTTATGCCGTTTTTTGTTTCCATGCCGCAGCGTTCGCCCATTTTTAACAGGGCCAGGGCCAGCCGTCCGGGAGCCTGCCAGCAAACCATCTCGTGAATAATCTGTTCCGCTTCCCGCATGCGTACTCCCAGTAATTTAGCTACCTTAATGGCCAGAAAAGGATGGGCGCCCATTAACTCTTCAAATTTGTTTTTACGCAAAACCACCAGGCTGACGTTGCTGATCGCACCGGCAAAACAGGTACGTTCCCCTCCCCACAGGGCTTCGGCCAGACCCATTAACTCCCCGGGGCTGCGAATACTGCCTACGGTGACCCGGCGGCCGTCGGCATTCAGGCGGTAGATTTTTACCCAGCCGCTTTCCACCAGGTAGACCCGGTCGGCCGGATCGCCGGCGGCAAAAATGACATGACCTTTCGGATAATGCACCGTAAATCCCGCCTGGCGAATAAGTGCCCTTTCCACTTCATTTAATGCCGCTTTTTCCACATGCGGTAGTGACATGCCGTCTATCCCTCCCGGTAAAGAAAGGGTTTGTTTATAGCAAGTTTGTTAGAAAATTTCTATTAGATAATTCTTGTAATCGTTAAGCTATACATGCTCAAATGCAAAAAGGAAGGTTAATATAATTTAACATTTATTATATTCCCATTTCTCCATCCCTGTCAATGGCTGTTATGGGAAGCAGGCATAAAGTAGATAGTGGAATTAAAAGATGAAACAAATGAAATTATGTTTATAAGGTGTCGTGAGCATGACAAATTATTTGTCTACAAGATGACTATTAAATTGTCTTGCACCTGACGTTATCATGTTATCACATTGATTATATTTAATTATAACACATAGGGTGTGTCTTGTTATAAAAACCATTTAGGGAGGTGAATTTTTTGTGTGGCATTCGTATCAAGGGAGGTGATTCCACAGTACATTAAAATCTGGGCTGATTTCTCATGCCTTTATTATTCTTGTGTGATTGTGAGTACAAACTTTATTTCCCTTTCTTTATATAAGCGCTCGAACTTATAAGAGTTTTCATCACTGATTACGGGGGAGGATTAAATGAAAAAGGGGATTATCAATAAAATTGCCCTGGCCACACTGCTCCTGATGCTGGCCGTTCTGGCTTTAGGGGCCAGCGGCGTGGGGGCGCAACAAGCACAAGTGGTGGGCAGCGACCTTGGGTTGAAGGGGAAACTGGGTGAAGCCATAGCTAAAGCCCCGGTGGGCACGGGTAAGGGGCAGATCGATCCCGATGCGCCCAGGGGAGCCTTCGGCATTCCCGGAGCGCCTGAGATCAACTACCTGGTGGCCATCCTGTGGGCCATCTGGGTGGGCTGGATCTTCTCCACTGTGGGTGCATTCGGTGGCGTTATGGCTGGAGTAGGCCACATGACCGTTTACGGCCTGGGTGACTGGGTAAAGCCTTTTAAGAACACCGCGCCCCAGTTGAACAAGCTGCTTACTGACAGTATCCGTACCTCCAACCAGTGGCTGGTTGGTTTGTCAGCACTTTTAAGCACCATTAACTACCTGAAGGCTAAGCGTTTGGCCTGGCCGCTGGGCCTTGCCCTGGGATTGGGTTCCATTGTGGGGGCTGTGGCCATTCCCGCTCTGACCGGCGGCAAGGTGAGCTTCAGCCAGTACCAGGGATGGTTCGGATTATTTGTTTTTGTGGTGGGCGTCGTTCTTTTATATGAAACGACCCCCCGGGGGCAGGCCAGCAAGAAGGCGGCCAAAGAGGCGGCCAGGGCCTTTGAGCAGAGCATCAAGGAAAAGAAAGACGAAGCTGCCCAGGGGATTATAGTTACCGAGTGGAGTCTTACCAACATTAAGTTTTCCTTCTTCGGCGTGGAGTTTAAGTTCAACCCCATCTGGGCTTTTATGGGCGGCGTGGTAATCGCAGCCATTTCGGCCTTCATCGGTGTGGGCGGCGGCTTTTTGTACGTGCCTTTCCTGACCAGTATCGTGGGCCTGCCCATGTTCGTGGTGGCCGGCACCTCGGCCATGGCCGTCCTGGTCAGTATGATGACCAGTATCACCACCTACATCACCGTAGCCGGTGCCGCCTTGGACTGGGGCATGATTGGGGTGGAGTTAATTGGCGTATTTATCGGTTCCATGATTGGCCCGCGAACCCAGAAATATATCCCGGACATCTGGCTGAAGAGATTGTTTGTCGTTCTCGCTTTTTACGTCGGCCTTGGTTACTTCAGCAAGGGATTCTTCGGGAAAGCCTGGGTTCCAATGTAAGATTCGCTTAACAGATATTCCGCTCCAGGTTCCCCGGGCTGTTCCCTGGGAACCTGGGGCAACTACCTGGATAAACGGGGGCTTGAAGTATGGGCCTTTGGGAACTGGTGGATCAGGTCCTAATTATGTTTTATAAAATCAGCGGCCATCCGGTTTTTGACTACTTTCTGGGTACATTCCTGGTGGCACTCTTGGCGGTGGTCATCGGGGAATTCACCATCTCCATGGTCTTTCTGGTGAACAAAAACCACCTGGACCGGCTGAACACCCGGTTAGCGGATTTGCAGCAGCTATCCCTGGCTGCCTTAAAGCTGGGGGACAAGAAGAGCTATGACGCCTGCAACAAAGAAGCCAACGACGCCTTTGGCCGGGCTTTCTTCAACATGTTTGGCCTGTCGGCGGCCGCCCTGTGGCCCGCTTTCTTTGCCCTTGCCTGGATGCAGCAGCGTTTTGCCGGCATCGGCTTTCCCATACCCTTTACCGGCCTGGCTGTAAATTATGTGTTTACTTTTCTCATCTGCTACATCCTGGCCCGCATGTTTTTCAGCCGGGTGAAAAACCGGCTCCCCTATTTCAGGGGTATACACCGGATGCTGATGGCTTATGAAGAAAATTCCAGCAAAAGCTAGGTTTTTATATAAGATATCCCTGCCGCTGTCAGCGGCAAAGTAAATATCCAATAACTCCGTTAAAACTTATTTTATGGAGGCTTCCCTTATGGAAACTGTCTACAGCATTTGTTTCATGTGTACGGTAAGATGTCCCATAAAAGTAATGGTGGAAAATGACGACGTCAAGCTGATCGAAGGCAACCCCCACGTTGCCGGCATTGAGGGCAGCATCTGCCCCAAAGGCGCTGCCGGGGTCAGCCTTTTAAACGACGACGAAAGACTGAAAAGGCCCTTAATCCGCACCGGCCCCAGGGGTTCCGGGCAATGGCGGGAAGCATCCTGGGAGGAAGCGCTGGACTACGTGGCGGCAAAACTCGCCGAGGTCAAAGAAAAATACGGTGGGCGCAGCATCGCCCTGACCGAAAGGGCACATCTCAACTCCCACATCAGCAAAACCTTTATGAAGGCCCTGGGATCTCCCAACTATTTCACCCACGACTCCTGCTGCAAGGGCTCCCTGAACACCGCCTTCAGGACCCTGACCGGCTATACCGACGGGCAGGTGGGCGTGGACCTGGGGAAGGCCAAACACGTCATCCTTTACGGCCGCAATATTTTTGAATCTTTGGAACTCAAGCAGGTCAAACAGTTAATGCAGGCCATTGACAACGGGACCAAACTCACCTACATCGACCCCAGGGTAAGCGTTACGGCCACCAAGGCCCACAAATACCTCATGATCAGGCCCGGAACAGATCTGGCCCTGAACTATGCCCTGATGCACGTGATCCTGAAGGAAGGATTATATGATAAGGAATATGTCAACCGCTGGGTTCTCGGTTTAAAGGAACTGCAGCAATTTGTCGAGCCCTACACCCCGGAATGGGCGGAAAAGGAAACCGGCATTCCCGCTTACGAAATTGTTTCTCTGGCCCGGGAGGCCAGCGAGGCCAAACCGGCGGTGGTATTCCACTACGGGTATCGTTGCTCCCACTACCTTAACGAAATCTACTTCAGAAGGTCCATTATCATGTTGAACGCCCTCATGGGCAGTATTGAAGCTCCCGGAGGCATCTTCTTCAAGAAAAGCGCCAGGGATGTGGGCAAGAAACCCCTCAACAAGTTAACGGATCAAGATCTCCCCAGGGTAACCGAAGAAAGATGCGACGGAGTGGGCACACCCAAACTTCCGCTGCCCGACCCGGCCCACGGGGTAGTGCAGATGCTGCCTAAAGCCATACTGGAAGAAGACCCCTACCCGGTGAAGGCGTTAATAGTTTGGCGCTTTAACCCGCTGCTTTCCATTCCCGACTACGAAAACACAAGGCGTGCTTTAGAAAAGCTCGACTTCGTCGTTACCATAGATATCCACTTCAGTGAAACTGCCTGGTATTCGGATGTTATCCTGCCCGAATCCATCTACCTGGAAAGGGGAGACTCCATCCAGGAAGCAAACGGCTTAAAGCCCGCATTATACCTGCGCCGGCCCGCGGTGACACCCCGCTATGACACCAAGCCGGGATGGGAAATCATGAAGAACCTGGCCGACCGGCTGGGCATCGGCCAGTACTTCCCCTATCACACGCTGGAAGATCTGTGGGCTTACCAACTGAAGGGAACCGGGATCAACATCAGTGACTTTGCAGAAAAGGGATTCGTTTCCCTGAGTGACGAGCCCATTTACTGGGACCGGAAGGACGGGATCAAATTGAAAACCCCCTCCGGGAAAATTGAATTTGTGTCCAGCCTTTTAGAACAAAACGGGTTTCCGTCCTTCCCTGCGTATGAGCCCGTGCCGGCGCCGCCGGAAGGATATTTCCGCCTGATGATCGGCAGGGCCGCGGCCCATACCCATGTATCGACGCAAAACAACCCGCTTTTAAACGAACTGGTGCCTGAAAACGTCTTATGGATTAACACCCGCCAGGCAGCAAAGCTGGGCATTAAAAACGGCCAGATGGTGGAAGTCATATCCTCCCGGGGCCGGGATACCATCCGTGCTTTTGTAACGGACCTCATCCACCCGGAAGCCGTTTTCATGCTGCACGGTTTTGGCCACAAGGTACCCGTGCAGTCCAGGTGCTACGGCAAGGGGGCCATGGACGCCATGTTGCAGGAAAACGTCACCGATATGGTGGGTGGCAGCCCGGCTTTACAACATGTCTTCGTCACCGTAAGGCCAATTAACTGATACTGTTGGGAGGTTAATAAATGAGCAAGTATTACCTGTACCAGGACGAGAAAAGATGCATTTCCTGCCGCAGCTGTGAAGTCCAGTGCAAGGTCAACAAGGGGCTTGATGTGGGGCCAAAACCGAACCAGGTGGTGGTGGTAGGCCCGGTTGAGATAGATAGTCATCCGAAGGCAACCAATGTTTTTATCGCTTGCTTCCATTGTGAAGAACCCTGGTGCGTGCCGGCCTGTCCCACCGGCGCCGTGCAGAAACGTGCCAGGGACGGCATTGTTTTCATTGACCAGGAGTTGTGTGTAGGGTGCAAAAGCTGCATCATGGCCTGTCCATGGGGGGCGCCCCAATGGGACGTTAAGAAAGGCAAGGCTGTAAAATGCGATTACTGCAAAGACCGTATTGATGCGGGGCTCAAGCCGGCATGCGTTACCGCCTGTCCCACCAACAGCCTTTGCTTTGGTTCGGCCGAGCGCATGCCGGACATCAAGCGGGTACGTTATGCCCACCAAATTATTGCGGTGGGGCATAGTTAAAAAGGAGCAGGGTTTACATGGCAAAAAATACCTGTAGCGTCAAGAAGGCAGAGGAAATTGTAAAATCCTATTTAAATATGAACAGACTTTGCGGCCAGTGTCGCTCTAATTTAAATACAGCTTTAAGCCTGCTGGGCAGGATACGGAGCGGAAAGGCCCGCATTGGCGACCTGGAGGGCCTGTTAACCCTGGTCAACAGGTTGCACCTTACGTGCCACTGCGGTCAGGGGAAGCGTGTGGCGCCGGAAGTTATGGCCATTTTACGGGAGAACAGGGACGATTTCATAGTTCACATTGAGAACCGGGTATGTCCCGCTTCCGAATGTCCCCACCTGGTGCTTGCACCCTGTCAGGCGGCCTGTCCGGCAGGTATCGATATCCCAAATTATGTTGCACTGGTAGGACAGGGCAAGTATACCGAAGCTTTGCAGCTAATATTAGAGGATGTTCCCTTGCCCGGTGTTCTGGGGCGTATTTGCGAACATCCCTGTGAGCGTGCCTGCCGCAGGGGTGAGGTTGACGCACCCATATCTATCTGTGCCCTGAAAAGGCTGGCTTACGACCAGGTCCGGGAAATCCGGGAAAAGGTAAACCTTTTTTCGCCGCGGCCTGTAAGAAAATCAGAAAAGAGAGTTGCAGTGGTCGGCTCAGGTCCTGCAGGACTTTCCTGCGCCTATTTCCTGGCTAAGAAAGGTTACGCTGTGACCATATTTGAAGCCATGCCCGAGCCGGGGGGAATGCTCGCCTACGGCATTCCCCCGTACCGGCTTCCCCGGGAAGTTCTCCGGGATGAAATAGCCCGCATCCAGGCCATGGGTGTGGAGATCAGGTTGAACAGCCCAATTACCGGGGAATACGGTATTGAGGCTTTGATGGAAGACGGTTACGCGGCAGTGTTTTTAGGCACTGGAGCCTGGAAAGGTTCCATCCCCATTCCCAATCATGAGTGTTTCAAAGGTGTTATGGATGGGGTGACCTTTCTCAGGGTAGTAAACCAGAATTTGTTAACGGGAACGGGTGAACCTGGGGTAGAGGTCTGCGGCAAGAGAGTGGTTGTGGTGGGCGGCGGCAACGTGGCCATTGACGCCGCGCGGGTTGCCCGGCGTCTCGGAGCCCTTGAGGTGAGGATTATTTACCGGCGTTCGCGTCAGGAAATGCCTGCGCTGGATGAAGAAATAGAAGCAGCTGAAAAGGAAGGAATAATTCTGGACTACCTTATCTCTCCCACAGGGCTGGGAGGCAAAGACCAGTGCGTCCAATACATTGAGTGCATACGCAATACTTTGAGCGAGCCTGATGCAACCGGTCGTTGCTGGCCGGTGCCCATCAAGAATTCGGAGTTCAAGATGGAAGCCGACCTGGTTATTTTTGCCGTAGGCCAGAAGCCGGATCTCTCATATATTACTGAGGGTTCGGGGTCACCGGATGTGCTGGTTTCCCGGGACCGTATTGTCGTTAACCCGGACACTATGGAGACATCCCGGCCGGGAGTCTTTGCGGGGGGCGATGCTGTTACCGGGCCCGCCAGCGCCATAAAGGCCATTGCTGCCGGGAAACGGGCAGCGGCGGCTATAGATGCCTATTTGCGTGGAGAAAAACCTTCAGCCGCCATAAAGTATCCGGTTAAAAGAAAGGTTGCCGCCCTTATGCAGGTTACTGCTCAGGAAAAAAGTCACTCCCGGGTCTATTCCTTTGAGGAACAGTACCTGCCCGTAAAACAACATACGTTTGACGAAGTAATGGAGGGTCTTGGCCCGGAAGCCGGTGCGGTGGAAGCAGGCAGATGCCTGCGGTGCGACCTTTGCATTGCCTGCGGGAAATGTGTTGATACCTGCCGCAAAGTGGGGGCAGAAGCCATTCAGCTGGGTTACGTTGAAGGCAGCAAGGGAGCTGCAACTGATTTTGCACGCCCGGGCAATAAATGTATCGGATGTGGCAGCTGTTCCGTTAATTGTCCTACCGGGGCCATAACCATAAGCGATGAAGGCGGCTTCAGGGAGATGCGCATGTGCGGGGCGCTGATGAGCCGCCTGGAACTGTTTACCTGCCGGATTTGCGGGCAGTCCTTTGTCACGTCAAAACATCTCGACTTTGTGAATGAACGTTTAAAAGATTACCCAAGCCGTGTCCATAGCACAACCGAAATATGTCCCGCCTGCTTACGCCGGGTATGGGCTCACCGTATTTGCGGCAGGGAGTACCAAACTGTTGATTGGATGGAACTGGTCTCCATTGAACTGGAACAAGAGGCTCTGGAGCCGGAAAAAGATATGGCTGATGTCTTCTTGACGTCCCGGGAGGAACAGGTGGTCATGGAGCGGATACGGCCCCAGATGCAGAAGATTCACGTTCTGGTTAGTGAACTCTCCACAGTTGTACATGGTCCCGGCCGGCTCTCTTTAGAAGCGGGTCGTATATTGAAAATGATTAACGATGTGGCTGAACAGGTCAACCTGCTGGCTCTTAACGCTTCAATTGAGGCCGTCAGGGTTGGTGACCAGGGAAACGAAATTTCTGCATTGTTGAATGAGGTGCATGAACTGGCCGCACAATCCGCCCGTGTGGCTACGGAGATTGGTGTTTTCATCCACAGGGTACGGCAGGAGATTTCCTCCGGCGTTAGCGGGGAGAACGATACCGGTGACGGCAGTTTTGCCGTAGGGGAAGGTGTCCTGCTTGCCGTTGAAACGAGAAAACACTTCAATGCCATTGTGCAACATATAGAGAACGTTGTCCGGCAGGTGGGCAGGGTGGCCCGCATCGCCGGGGAATTAAGTGCCAGGCAGGAGGAAACTGTCCTGGTCGAGGAAAAATCGGCGTAGTAAACGGATACCCGGAGTGTTTTGGAACCACACACTCCGGGTGTCCCCAAAAAAAATATACTGCGTAGTGGGGATGGATATAGCGAGGCGATAAATACATATGAAAGCTTTATTTGCCAGCATCAAGACCCGCATTTTGCTCCCTTTACTGGTTTTATCGGCGATGGGCTTTGGGCTGCTGGCGTTTTACAATTACAGCCAGACCAAAAGTTTGATTATCCAGCAGGAGAAACAGCACTTCCAGTCCATCCAGGCCTTTGTGGAAAACGACCTGGCTGAAACCACCCGGAGCATTCGACTGGGTATAGAAAGTGTGGTCAACAATCCCCAGGTGCAGGAAGCATTTGCGGCCAGGGACAGGGAAAAGCTGAAAGCACTCACTGCCCCCATTTGGGAACAAATTAAAGACGACGGAATTGAACAATTCCAGTTCCACCTTCCCCCGGCCACCGCCTTTTTACGCCTGCATATGCCCAACAAATTTGGGGATGACCTTTCTTCCTTCCGGGCTACGGTGGTGGAGGCCAACCGGAGCAAAAAGCCGGTGGCCGGCCTGGAAGAGGGGCGGGGCGGTTACGGTTTCCGCGTGGTGGTGCCGGTGTTCTACCAGGGGCAGCATGTGGGCAGCGCCGAGTACGGTCAGGGTTTTAACGAGGCTCTGCTGGCAAAATGGAAAGAGCAACTGGGGGCCGATTTTTTTGTTTACCGGCGCGGGGACAGGGGTATCTCCCTGGTGGATAGCGGCAACCTGCTGGCCGCTACGGCGGACAAAGATACATATCCTGTGGACGAGGGCTTAATTAAAGCCTGCCTGGAACAAGGGAAGACGCAGGTAACATACATAAACGACGGCCGCCAGGCGGTTCAGTTGCTGCCCTTGAAAGATTACTCCGGCGCTACCATTGCCTATGCCAAGGTAGTTTTAAACCGGGAAGGAATGCTGTCCAAACTCAATGCCACCATGGTTAACCTATTTACCGTTTTCCTGATTACCGGTGCCCTGGTTTTAGGCATTATCTACATTCTCCTTTCGCGTTCCTTGAACCCCATCACCAGGCTGGTGGGAGAAATGGCGCGCGTGGGCGAGGGGGATCTTACGGTTTCTCCCGTATGCTCTTCCCGTGATGAAGTGGGCCGCCTTACAAACAGTTTTTGCAGCATGATTGAAAGCATTCGCTCCCTGGTCGGCCAGGCGCTTGCCACCGCACGCCAGCTTTCGGCGGCAGGCCAGGATCTATCGCTTTCCATTCAGCAGGTTTCCGCAGGGGCCCAGGAGACGGCAGGTATAGCCGACAGCCTGGCCCAGGTAGCGGCTCAACTAAACAACGGAGTACAGGAGCTGGAAAAAGCAACAGGAGACGCATCCCGCACGGCCCGGGGAGGGGAGGAGGCCATGGAACGGCTGCGTTCCCAGATGGAAAAAATTCAGGGTCTGGTCAGTGAGCTCTCCACCGTCGTTCACGGCCTGGGCCGGCGTTCCCAGGAAATAGGGCGTATAGTAGAAATGATCACCGACATAGCCGAGCAGACCAACCTGCTGGCCCTCAATGCTTCTATTGAAGCAGCCAGGGCCGGGGAACACGGCAAGGGATTTTCCGTGGTAGCCGATGAGGTGCGCAAACTGGCCGAGCAGTCCGCCCGGGCGGCTACGGAGATTGGAGTTTTTATCCGTGAAGTGCAACAGGAGACGGCCCGCGGGGTCAATGACATGGAAAAAAGTGTTCAAAGTATGCGGGAGGGCGTCCAGCTGGCCGTTGAAACCGGGAAACACTTTAATGCCATCGTACAGCAGGTCGAGCACATTGCCCGGCAGGTGGACCGGGTCGCCCGGGCCACCGGTGAAGTGAGTGCGGCCAGCCAGGAAGTGGCCGCCGCGGCCAGCGAACAATCGGGAACAGTGGAGCGGATAGCCCGGGCGGCCAATGAGCTCTCTTCCATGGCCGGAGAACTGGAAGCCCGTGTGAGCCGTTTTAAGTTGAATTAACCCGGTTCTACTTCATCAAAGGAAAGGGTGGTCACCCGGGTAAAATCGCCCCGCTTCTTTTCTTCCGGAGTAGCCGGCTGCTCCAAAAGATCTTCATTCCCCGGAGCAAACCGGGGTTCTTTATTCCCGGGCCTTTTCACGGCCGGCATGATTACCATTCCACCTTTCGTTCTAACAAGTCTAAACTGTAAACACTACTTATGTTTTTAAAATCTCTCAGTGAATTGTTGCATATTCATTGTTCATTTACCCAGGCGCCGGGCGGCAGCCAGCAATTGTTCCGCCCGGCGCACAATGGGCAGTTCTACCATTTTCCCTTCCACCTGTATGACGCCGCTGCCGGCAGCCTGGGCCCGGGCAAAGGCCTCTACCACCTTCTCCGCCCAGGCGATTTCCTCTGTGCCGGGGGTGAAGACCTCATTCACCGGCGCCACCTGGGCCGGGTGGATCACCAGTTTGCCCTGGAAGCCCAATTTGCGGGCACGGCGGGCATCTTCCACCAGGAAAGAGATGTCCCTGAAGTCGGGGTTTACGGTATCCAGGGGCGGGGCGATGCCTGCCGCCCGGGAAGCCACCACCAGCTGGTTGCGGGCAAAAAATAATTCATCGCCGTCCCGCGAATAGGGTACGCCGATATCCATGGTATAATCGTTGCCCCCAAAAGCCAGGCAACTCACCCGGGGGGCGGCGGCAATTTCCCCGGCCCGGGCGATACCCCGGGCGCTTTCCACAAAGGGGATTAATTTAATCTTGCCTACGGGTAAATTATGTTGCTTTTCCAGGAGTGAGAGCAACCAGTCTACCCGGCGCACTTCTTCTCCCGACTCGGCCTTGGCCAGCATCAGCCCCTCTACGGGCAAATCGACCACCGTTTGAAGATCCTGCAGGATGTGGGGCGAACCGGCACCGTTGATGCGCACAAAAACGGGGATGGGGCGGGGAATACTCAAGGTTTGACGGATCTGCTGGCGGGCCCTTTCCTTTTGGGCATCGGCAACGGCGTCCTCCAGATCGAGGATGACCGCATCGGCCCCGGCCGTAAAGGCCTTTTCCCCTTTGCGGGGATCGTCTCCGGGGGTAAAAAGAAGTGTGCGCAAGGGAAACATTAGCAAAGCACCATCCTTAATTAAAATTATTCCCGGGGCTTTTCGCAAAATACGGTTTAACCTGCTACTTGCCAGCGGGCTCTTTTTTATGGGACAATGGTGTTATGGAGCAGTTTGGCATCTTGTTTTTAGCCCGGGTATAATTGCCTTTTATTCTTTCCGTACGGGTTTTAATCCTGCTGTTGTTAACAGGTGGTGGAGGTGTGGGTTTTGCGGGAGATTGCCTTGCCGGATTTTATTGGCGAATCGGAGCACGGGATGATCGTAATGGTTTCGGCGCTGGAGGATGAGCTTGAACCGCTTTTCCGGCGCTTTAACCGGGGCGAAATGGTTCCTTACCGTTTTGGCTGGCAACTGGTACCCATTGATGGCCAGAACTATCTGGTCACGCTGGACTTAAACTGGGACGGCGGGCACGAAGTGGCCATCGGTTTCACCCCGGAAATGTGGGATATTCTGCCCGCTGTGCGTCATAAAGACCTCACTGTCGTCACCGACTGGGACCTGGTTGGCCAGGAGACAAAAATTTCCCCGTCCAAAGCCCTGGTTATCCGCCAGGCCTACCGGGGGTTCGATGTGTTGATCAGACAGGTGGCCCAGGTAGTCCCACCTCTGCAGGGGTCCCACCCGGGGGAGGAACTGGAAAAATTGCAGGAAATCCTGGCCGGATGCGTGGATCCGGGTCAGCTCCATTGAATTGACTTTCAAAGAATAACCCGGCCTTACCCGGGGCCAAACTAGAGGAGCGGGAGGCCGGGTTAATGCTATTATCAATTTACCGTACGGTGTTAATATATTTTATTGTACTGCTGGTAGTTCGCCTGATGGGCAAGCGGGAAATTGGTCAGCTTTCGCCTTTTGATTTTGTGGTAGCCATCATTATTGCCGAACTGGCGGCCATTCCCATGGAGTCCACCAGTATTCCCTTATGGAGAGGGGTCATTCCCCTGGTTACCCTGGGAATTCTGGAAGTCGTGCTCAGTTACATGGCCCTGCACAGTCCCTTCCTGCGCCGGTTGCTGGACGGTGAACCCCAGGTGGTAATCAAAAACGGGCGCATTATTAAGGATGAACTGCGCCGGGCGCGCTATAATTTAAACGACCTTTTGGCCCAGCTCAGGGAGAAGGGAATTGTTAATGTGGGTGACGTGGAGTTCGGGGTGCTGGAAACTTCGGGCAAGCTGAGCGTAATCCCTAAATCTCAAAAACGTCCCGTTACACCTGAGGATCTGGGCTTACCAACCAGTTATGAAGGTTTGCCGGCTGTGCTGGTGATGGATGGGCAGGTATTAAAGGACAACCTGCGTTTGGTCGGCCTCGATGAGGCATGGCTAAAGGAACGCCTGGCCGCGGCCGGGTTGAAGCCAGAGCAGGTTTTTCTGGCCACGCTGGGCACCGATGGCCGGCTGTTTATTAATGAAAATTAGGATTTAAGGATGAGATAAACAGCCCACTTACGGCGAGTTAAGTAGTTAGTAGTTATTACGGTCTAGAATAGAGTTCCCGTTATTAGTGAAGTTTAGATCTAGCTTTATTTTTACAGAAAAGAAGGAATATGCATTTTAAAGTAGAACTAACTGGTGAAAATAAGGCGGGGCGAAACTGGTGTTTGAAATTACAAGGCGCCACCAGCTAATTATTTTGATCGTTACAGCCATACTGATTTTTGGTGGTGGCTATCGCTATGCCTTATGGCAGCAGCGGGCCACTGCTGAAAGCAAACCGGCATTGGAACAACTAAATCCTTCGGAGAACCTTGAAGCAAAAGAATTGGTGGTTCATGTTGCCGGTGCAGTGGAAAAGCCGGGAGTATATCGCCTTTCAGCCGGTGCGAGGGTGCAGGATGCGGTTCAAATGGCCGTTGCCCGTCCGGAAGCAGATCTCGATTTATTAAATCTGGCCGCACCCCTGGCCGATGGCCAAAAACTGGTTGTACCGGCAAAACAACCTGGTTTAACCGGTGGCGCGGTGCCTTTGCAGAACATGTCTGGTTCTGCTCCCGTTAGTGCCACCTTGCGCAATAATCCTTTTGCTCAACCATCCGGTGATTCACCGGCTTCCGGGGGCGGTACGCTGGTGAATATCAACACGGCCGACCAAAAGGAACTGGAAACCCTGCCCGGGATTGGACCCTCCCTGGCCCAGCGCATCATCCAGTACCGGGAAACCAACGGACCTTTTAAAGTGCCCGAGGACATTAAAAATGTTTCCGGCATCGGGGATAAAAGGTTTGAACAGCTCAAGGACTACATAACTGTTTATTAGCCTTTTAAATCCTTTGCAGCAGGGCACAATGCACTTCCTAATGAGCGCCTGGCCGGTCCCCGTTTCGCCAAATTTAAGATAAACTTGGAGGAAACAGAGTGTTTGTTCCACTGCTAAGCCCACTTAATCAAGTTGGTAACAGTCAGGGCAACTGGCAAGTAGGAAAGCTCCATGGTCCGCGGGAATCCTTTGCCCTGCTGCTGGCAGCTGCCCTGGAATCGTCCGCCGGCAATACGAGGGACGGGAAGGGAAAACAGATAGATGATAAAAATATCACGGAGTTGCTATTGCCTTTCTTTTTACTGGCAGCGGGCAGCAGGGAACTTTTATCGTCCCTGTGGGTTGTTTTTAACTCCTTGCTGCCACAAGAGGAGAACGGGCAGCAGACCCTTCCCGCCGGTAACAACAATGGCCGACCGGTCAATGCCGGTGGGCTCGATGCCCTGATCAACGATGTGGCTAAAAAGTACGGTTTAGAACCGGCGTTGCTCAAGGCAGTGGTCAAGGTGGAATCGGGGTTCAATCCCTTTGCCCTTTCCCCTGCCGGGGCGCAGGGGTTGATGCAGCTCATGCCCGCCACGGCTGCGGTTCTAGGAGTGCAAAACCCGTGGGACCCCCGGGAAAACCTGGAGGGGGGCGCCCGTTATTTGAAATCCCTGCTGGAGCGTTTCGGAGGCAATGTCAACCTGGCCCTGGCGGCCTATAACGCCGGTCCGGGGGCGGTGCAGCGTTACGGCGGCGTGCCTCCCTACCGGGAAACGCAGCAATACCTGCAGCGGGTAGCCGCTGCAAGACATGAGTTTTTGGTGTAAAAAAGCAACCCGGCACTTCAGCAGCCGGGTTCAAACGTTTTTTAAGCGTCACATAGGAACCGTCGCAAAACCAAAAACTGCACGGGCGGCGATCCCTTAAAGAGCGACCGCCGCCCAGTTTGTTACGCTATATTTTAGGCTTGACCGCCACCTAAAAGTCATCCTGAAGGTTCAAACGGGCTTTGCGATCCCCTTCTTCGGCCAGTGCCTCTTCTCCGGCCTTCACCAGCTTGCGCACCATGTTGCCGCCAATTTTGCCTGCTTCTCGCACGGTCAACTCATCCCCGGCATTGACCAGATCATCCTCCAGGCCCAGTTCCCTGGCCGTCTCCCACTTAAGCCTATCCAGTTGCCTTTCCGTACGCAGCTTGTCGTTGTCCTTCTTGTGACCCATTAGATCACCCCTGAGATTAGGATGCCTCAATCGTCTGATTGCGTATACAAGAAAAATTTAAATCCTGCTATTGACACATTTGGCAGTGAGTCTTAATATGGTATTAACAAAATATTAACGTAATCTTAACAAAGGGGGGTGGTGCCAGTGTTGACGGCCGGAATTGATTTTCAAAAGTTAAAAGAAAAAAGGGATTTACTCTATCTGGTCGAATGGTACTGCCCTCTGGAAAGGGGTAGGCAATGGGGCGAGGAAGAACTGCGGGGAAGAGATAGCGAGCTGTCTTTATCCCGGTTGACTCTCCCACTGGCCCTGCACAGACCCCTGCTAAACTGGCAGCAGAGAGAAGTAATTGCCGGTTTTTAAAGTCGGTATACGACCGGTCCGGGTTCGGGTTGGTGCCGGGGCAAACCATTCCTGCCGGAATAGGGCCGGTTATGGTTGCCCCCGGATTGGCGGCTGGCAGGTTGCTGAAACGCTGCCCGTATCCAGGGGTGTCGATTGTTTTTGCATTGAGTACGATCCCGTCGGAGTATAATTTCACGGCGTTAATACCATAACGACAGGTGAGGCTGTTGACAGGGTGAAGCGGTCGCAGCTTCTTTTATTTTACGCGAAGGAAGATGGAACCCAGCGGCGAACAATTCCCTTGTTACTACCTGTCATTTTGGGGTGTCGTTGTTGGTTTCCAGGCCCTTGGTGTATTTAACCCTGGCTTTTGCAGCCGGCATTTTCCTGGCGGGTAGTTGGGAGTTGTCCCCCAACACGGCCCTATTAATTTGTGGTGCCCTGTTTATTGCGGCCTTGCTGGGGTATTTTTTTCACTTGTCTTTTAACCGGTGGGTTATTTTAAACCTGTTCCTGGCCCTGGGTTTCGCCTGGGCCACTTTGGCGGCTTGCCGTGTCAACCCCGTCCTTGATGAGTATGCCGGACACTGGGTGACCCTGGAGGGCACCGTCAGCCAGGAGGCGGATGTCCGTTCGGACCGGGTTTACTACTTACTGGATGTGCAGAGGATTTCCCTGGGGCGGGAGGCCCGGGAGCTCCAGGGGCTGGTGCTTGTGCGGGCCGCCGTGCCGGGGTCGGTTTATTCCTACGGGGACCGTTTGCGTCTGCATGGTTTGCTTACACGGCCCCCCGACCCGGGCAATCCCGGGGGGTTTGACTATCGCGCTTACCTGGCCCGCCGGGGTGTCGGTGCGGTCCTCATGGTGCGGGATCCCGCTTCCATTCATAAGCTTGGGGTAGGCGGGCACCCGGTAGTGCGGGCGGTTCTGCGGGTTAAGGAAAAACTCCTCGCGGTTAGCCGGGCGACCCTGCCGCCGGAGAAAGCGGCCCTTTTAAACGGAATTGTCTTTGGCAGCCAGGGGCAGATAGACCGGAAGACCTGGCAGCTTTTCAGTGAATCCGGCGTGGTCCACATCTTAAGCGTCAGCGGCTTACACGTAGGCCTCGTTCTGGCCGGGGTGCTGGCTGCGGTCAGGTTACTGCACCTGCCCCTTTTCCTTACCGCTCCTGTAGGCACAGGGATATTGCTCCTGTACGCCACCCTGTGTGGTTTGGGTCCGGCGGTGACCCGTTCCACCCTTATGGCCCTCATGTTTCTCTGGGCCCACCACCTGGGCCGGGTAAGGGACTGGCCTACCACCCTGGCCGCGGCCGCCCTGGTCAGCCTCGTGGCCAGGCCCCTCTCCCTCTACGACATTGGCTTTCAGCTTTCCTTTGCTGCCACCTGGGGTATCCTTTACCTGGGACCGGTGCTGGACGGGCTGTTGAAAAATATCATCCGGCACACGTGGTTAAGGGCAACCCTCTGGGTTTCCCTGGCCGCCCAGCTGGCCACCCTGCCCCTGATAGCCTGGTACTACAATTTAATTTCCCTGGTATCTTTATTAACCAACCTGGCGGCAGTGCCTCTCACCGGGTTGATCCTTGCCCTGGGTACGGCGGCTGCCTTCCTGGGCCTGGTTATTCCCGCCCTGGCCGGCCTGATCAATACCAGCACCTCCCTGCTGCTGGACGTTTTTATAAGTTTGGTTTCCCTTTGCCGGGATTTACCCGGTGCCGTGCTCCATGTTCCAACGCCTTCTCTCCTCCTGGTGGTGGCCTGGTATCCCCTTTTGTTTTTGGGTGTGTTGCTTGTTTCAAAGGATGGCCGGGTTCTTGGGCGCCAGTTTTTCAGCCGCCATCGCCGCTTATTGCCGGTGGCTTTCCTGGGTGGAGGACTTTTAATAGGCCTCTTTCAGTTCAAAAGTTCCGGGGAAAACCAGCTGGTGGTCCATTTCATCGATGTGGGTCAGGGGGACAGCATTCTCGTTCAGACTCCCGGCGGCAAAAACATGCTGGTGGATGCCGGGGGCTGGCCGGGGGAATTGGACTCGGGGGAAGGGGCCGGGGAGAAGGTGGTGGTGCCGTACCTGCGCCGGCTGGGTGTCAGGCGCCTGGACGTGCTGGTGATCACCCATCCCCACGAGGATCACGCCGGGGGAATGAGGGCGGTGATCGAGGCCTTTCCAGTTGACCTGGCCCTGGTGTCACCGGTAGGAGAGACAGGAAACTCTTCCGTTTTCACCGGCAAATTTTCGGACAAGGTCCCTTTAACCTATCGTGCCCTGCTGGCCGGACTGGCCGCCCGGGGCGTGCCTGTGAAGGCAACGGGGGCCGGGGACCGCCTGCACCTGGATCCGGCTTTGGATATCCAGGTACTGGGGCCACCCCGCCCGCTGCTTTCCGGCACCCGGTCTGATTTGAACAACGCCTCGCTGGTGCTGCTTATTCGTTACGGGGAAGAAGTGCTGCTGCTTACCGGGGATATTGAGGTGGAAGCCCAGCAGGCCCTCATGGATGCGGGCGTTAATCTGGGGTGTACCGTGCTCAAAATACCCCACCACGGCAGCCGTTACCTCCTACGTTCTTTTCTGGAAAAAACGCACCCGGCCGTGGCGGTGATTTCCGTGGGACGGCATAACAATTTCGGGCATCCCGCCCCGGAAACGCTGGAACGCCTGGCCCGGTTGCCGGTGCAGGTTTACCGCACCGATCAGGATGGGGCGGTGATCTTGCGCACGGATGGAAAGCACCTGTTTATGCAAACAGGCCGCAAGCGCCGGGCGGCATAAGAGAGTTTAGCGCCGGAAGTCTTAAAGCGACCCGTGTGAACCCCCAACCATCCCCTGATTGCCTTATCCCGGTTTTTAAGCTAAACTGAAGCCAAACCCTTTTCAATATTTTAAAAAGGGGGAATAGCCAGTGCCTGCCAACCTGACCCCCCAGTATCACGCTGCGGAAGAAGCTTTTCGCAATGCCACAACTATTGAGGAAAAAATCGCTGCCCTGGAGGAAATGCTGGCCGTAATCCCTAAGCACAAGGGTACGGAAAAGCTGCAGGCCGACATTAAACGGCGGCTGGCCCGTTTGCGGGAAGAAGGACAAAAGAAAACCACTCTCAGCCGGCACGACCCCTTCCATATTGAAAAACAGGGAGCCGGGCAGGTGGCCCTGGTGGGTTATCCCAATAGCGGCAAATCAGCCCTGGTTGGTGCTTTAACCAGAGCCAGGGTGAAGGTAGCGGATTACCCTTTTACCACTACTATTCCTTTTAGCGGCATGATGCCTTACGAAGAAATATACGTCCAGCTGGTTGATACCCCGCCCATTATCGCCGAAGGGTTTCCTCCCGGGCTGGCCGGCTTACTGCGCAACGCCGATGCCCTGCTGCTGGTAATAGACAGCTGTGCCGGTGACTGTTTGGATCAATTGGAGAATTCCCTGCGGTTATTAACCGAACGCAAGATCATCCGCAGTGAGATTCCACCCGGTGTCAGGGCGGTACCGCCGCACCGCTTGATTATAGCTGCTAACAAAGCGGAACAGCCCGAGGGGAGGGAAAATCTTTCACTGCTGCAAGAACTGCTGCCGCCTGACCTGGAAATATTACCGGTTTCTGCAGCAGCAGGTCTTAACCTGGAACAGCTCAAAACCAGGCTATATTCAGCTTTAGAAGTAATTCGCATTTTTACCAGGTCCCCGGGCAAAGAACCGGACCTCACCCGCCCCTTTATTTTACCCCGTGGCAGCAATGTTTTGGATTTGGCCGGGAACATCCACAAGGATTTTGTGAAAACCTTGCGTGGAGCACGAATCTGGGGGTCGGCCCGTTTCCCCGGCCAGAGTGTGCCGAAGGAATACGTCTTGCAGGACAGGGATATTGTGGAGCTGCTGGTCTAGAAAGTAGTGCCGGGAGGTACATGGATGGAAGTTCTTTTATCCTCCCGGCACCAGCTTTTCTTTAAGCATCTGGAAGGACTATTTTTGATGGTGGAGAAAAGTACCATATTATTATACAAAAAGAGGCAGTTCTTGGTGAAACGGGGCGGGGTGAAAGAGTTTGTTCGACATTTCAGCGTTGGACAGGGTGATCAAAGATACTCTTGCCGCCATGGAAAATGGAAAGAGCCAGATTTTCGAGATCGCGGAAGCCACGCAGATTGAATGCAACCGCATCCAGCAAGAGTTGCAGCAGGTGATCGAGGAACTGAGGAAGACCATCGACCAGGTGGATGATCTGGAAATAAGGGAGAAAAAGGCGCGCATTCACCTCATGGAAGTAAGCAGGGATTTCAAGCGCTACCGGGAGGAAGATATCAAAAGCGCCTACGAAAAGGCCCAAAATTTGCAACTCCGTTTAAGCGACCTGCGTAATCAGGAAAAAATGCTCCGCTTCCGCCGGGATCAGCTGGAAATAAACTTAAGGCACATGAAAACCAGCCTGGCCAAAGTGGAAAGTACCCTTGCCCACCTGAGCACGGCCATTAATTACCTCAGCAACAACCTGCAGCAGGTGTCGCTGAAAGTAGGGGAACTGCAGCAGCTCCACGATCTCGGGGTCAGCATAATCAGGGCCCAGGAAGAGGAACGCAAGCGCGTCGCCCGGGAAATACATGACGGACCCGCGCAAATGATGGCCAACATCGTCATGCGGGCAGAATTTTGTCTTAAACTATTAGAAATCGATCCCGCCAGGTTGAAGGAAGAGCTTAATGCCCTGCGGGAGCTCGTCCGGCAAAGCCTGCAGGACGTGCGCAAAATCATCTTTGACCTGCGGCCGATGGTACTGGACGACCTGGGGCTGGTGGCGGCCTTAAAGCGTTATGTGGCCGATTTTCGGGAGCAGTACGGAATAGCCGCCGAATTTTCCTTTTTTGGACAGGACCGGCGACTGCCCGTTTCTACGGAGGTAACGTTATTTCGGATTGTCCAGGAATGCCTGAATAACGTGCGCAAGCACGCGGCGGCCCACAGCGTACTGATCAAAATGGAGGTCCTGCCGGAGAGGGTAAACCTTTTGGTCAGGGATGACGGGAAAGGCTTTGATCTTGAGGAAGTAAAAAATAGCAGCCGCCCGGAAGGTTACGGGCTGATCAATATCCGCGAAAGGGCACAGCTTCTAAACGGTTCTGTACAAATCAACACGGCCCCGGGCAGGGGGACTGCGGTATATGTAACGGTTCCGCTGCAGGAATAGTTGGAAAGTCTTGAAAAAGGAGTTGGGGCGTACTTGACGATCAAGGTTGTTATTGCGGATGACCACCCTTTGATCAGGGAGGGCCTGCGCAGGATCCTTTCCCTGGCGCCGGACGTGATTATCGCCGGGGAAGCGGAAAGCGGGGAGCAGGCCGTGGAGTTGACTCGCCGGACGGGGGCGGACGTTGTACTCCTCGACGTCAATATGCCCGGCATGAACGGCATTACCGCCTGCAAGTTAATTAAAACGGAAATGCCCGGCACCAAAGTTATCGCCTTAACCATCCATGACCAGGAAGAATACTTATTTGAGCTGATCCGGGCCGGGGTCTCGGCCTATCTGTTAAAGGACGTGAGCCCGGACAAATTGCTGGAAGCCATTTTGGGTGTAACCCGCGGGGAATCCTTTATTTCGCCCCGGCTGGCGGCGAAAGTTTTTCAGGAGTTCAACCGCCGGACGGGGAAAGCGGGAAATATTCTGACCAACCGGGAGTTGGAAATCCTCCAGCTGCTCGCCCAGGGGGAAAGCAACAAAAGCATCGCCCAAAAACTTTTCATCAGCGAAAAGACGGTGAAAAACCACCTGACCAATATCTTTCAAAAGTTAAACGTTAATGATCGAACGCAGGCGGTGCTTTACGCCATCAAAAACAAGCTGGTGCAGGTGTGAAAGGGCCTTTCGCCCTTTTTTTTTGGGACTCCGGTCCTATGGAAATTAAGACCAAAATCACAACTTGAAATAAGACGCCTGTGCGATGTGTAAAAAGTCTACCGGTGGTAGAATCAGAAGAAAAAGAAAGGGTGGTGTTTTTACATGCGGAATTTAGTGACCCGTCTGGTGAAGGAAGAGAGCGGGCAGGGGATGGCCGAGTACGGGTTGATCCTGGCGCTGGTGGCCATTGCGGCCATTGCGGCCTTAGGAATTTTGTCGGGCGGCATCAACGAAATTTTTAACAAGATTGGTGGCAAGCTCAGTACCGAGGGTGGAAAAGTCCAATAAGGTGGTTTCGGCGGGTTTGTCACATGATGATTTCTTTTGACATTCTCGTGATCGTGCTCACGGCCATCTGCCTGTACACGGATCTGCGCTGGAACAAAATATACAATAAAGTGTTGTTGCCCTTTGCCCTCATCGGCGCCGGCATGCAGTTGTATTTTCATGGTCCAAAAGGCCTGGCGGAGGGGATGGCCGGTTTTTTGACCGGCCTGTTGCTTCTCTTGATCCCCTTTGCCATGCGCCAGATGGGGGCGGGAGATGTGAAGCTGCTGGCCACGATCGGGATGATCAAGGGGCCGCAATTTACCCTTTTCGTTTTTTTGGGCGCGGCGCTGGCCGGCGGCCTGATGTCCTGTGTTTTGCTGATCAGGCAGGGGCGCCTGCTTTTCTCCCTGCGGGCGATCGGATGCGCTGCCCTCCTTCGCCTTGCCCGGGTTCCCGCCCAGTACGCCTTAACTCCCCTGGAACAGGCCGCGCCGGGTGACGCGATTCCCTTCGGGGCCGCCATTTTAGCAGGCGTTTTTGCGGCCTATTTGTTTGCGTTTATTTTGAGGTGAGCTGCCGGATGTGGAAAAAAATTATCCGCTCGCAAAAAGGGCAGGCGATGGTGGAACTGGCCCTGTTGCTTCCGGTGTTGTTGTTGATTTTAGGGGGAATTATTGAATTCGGGCGCATTTTCCATGCTTATCTGGTGATCACCGGTGCCAGCCGCGAGGGTGCCCGGGTCGCCGTGGTAGGGGAGACTTACGATGGGGTGCGCGAGAAGGTAATCGCTTCTGCACCGTCGCTGGACGCCAATTCCCTGGACGTTTTGCTGGAACCCGAGAGTTACGGGCGGGGGGACATGCTCACGGTGACGGTGACTTATCCCGTGGACCTGGTCATTCCCCTGATCAGTGCGTTGCTGCCGGATCCCTTCACCATTAAAGCCGCTACCACGATGCGGGTGGAGTGAAAGGAGCCTGCCGATGATTAAAAAAGTTCTTTCCCGTCTGGCGGCGGATGAAAGGGGCGGTGCTTTCGTTCTGGTTTCCCTGATGATGCTGGGCCTGCTCGGTTTTGCCGCCCTGGTCACCGATTTCGGCCTGTATAGCTTAAACAAGCAGCGCCTGATTAACGCCGTGGACGCTGCGGCGCTGGCGGGCGCTGCGGAGCTGTCTCCCGCCGGGAGCGGCGACGAAGCGGTCGCTAAAAGCTGCGCCGAGCAATACGCGCTGCAAAACGGGGCCGATCCCGCGGGGCTGACGGTTTCTATTTCCAACAGCCCGTCCGGGCTGAAGGTGGTTGAGGTAACCGCCGAGAAAGAAGTGGACTTCATCCTGGCCCGGCTGCTGGGGTATACATCCGGAAAAGTGCAGGCCGCCGCTTCCGCCGCCGTGGCGGGTGTTACCTCTTGCCGGGGGGTTGCCCCTTTGCTGGTGCCCAAACAGAACTTTCAATTTGGAAAAAGGTACACTTTAAAATACGGGGATCCCGCCTATCCCGGAAATTTCGGCGCCCTGGCCCTGGGCGGCACCGGGTCGAGCACTTACCGGCAGAACTTGATTTATGGATACAGCGGCGAGATCGCGGTAGGAGACCTGGTCACGACCGAGCCGGGCAACATGAGCGGCCCTACCGAGGGCATCGACGAGCGGCTGGCCCGCTGCAAAAACAACTGCACGGTGGACCATTTTGAGCCGGGCTGCCCGAAAATCCTGATTATTCCCGTTTACGATCCCGGCGGTACGCTCTACGGGAGAAGCCAGGTAAAAGTAGAGGGCTTTGCCGCCTTTTTTGTCGACCGGGCCGATTCAGAAAAGGACGAAATACACGGGTATTTTATTTGCACCACGGTGGAAGGAGAGGCGGATTTTTCCCGGCCTCCGGATACCGGCCTTTATGCGGTGAGATTGCTGGAGTAGCCCGGGCAGTGAACAGCGCGAAAGGGGGCTTTACGCTTGTTGCGCGGGAAAGTTAACCTGTTCCTTATCCTGGCCGTAATTTTTGGCCTTGTGGCAGCATATGGAGTTTATACCTATCTTCAGCAGTTAAAGGCCACCTACCAGAGCACCGGTGATTTTCGACCGGTGGTCCTGGCCCGGGAAAAAATCCCACCCCAGACAAAGATTACAGAAAATATGCTGGAGGTCAAGGAGATACCGTCTTCTTACATCCATAAGGAAGCGCTTGCGAAGCGGGAAGAAGTGGTGGGCAAAATTACCACCACCGTAATCTATCCCGGAGAGCAGATTTTAAAGGCGAAAATAGCCGGACCCAAAGATCCTTCCCAGGGATTGGCCTTTCTGGTTAGTGCCGGAAAAAGGGCGGCCACCATTGCCGTCAACGATGTTTCTGGCGTCGCCGGGCTCTTACGGCCCGGGGACAGGGTGGACGTGGCGGGTACGGTGGATGTGCCTTCAGGAAGCGCCAGGGAAACTGTTACTTCCCTGCTCATTCAAAATGTAAATGTTTTGGCCGTCAACCAGTCCGCGGACCCGAACCCGGTCAAAAACAACAGTAAGTCTGTACAGACTCAAACGGTTACTCTGGAGGTTACCCCGCAACAGGCACAGACGCTGATCCTGGCCGCCGAAAGGGGGTCCGTTCGCCTGCTGCTGCGTTCACCCGGTGATGGAGCGGAAGTGGCCCTCCCGTCTGCCCGGCTGGGACATCTCGTGCGCTAGCTTTCTGATTCGGGAGGTGAGTTAATTGGATACGACCAAAGTTTTAATTGCCGACGACATTGCCGGCACCAGGGAGGACATTAAACGCCTTCTTTACTTTGAGGAAGATATCAAAGTAGTCGGGGAAGCCGCCGACGGGGAGGAAGCCCTGCGCCTTACCGAAACCCTGCAGCCGGATGTGGTTTTGATGGATATCAACATGCCCAGGATGGACGGTATTCAGGCGACGGAGCTGATCTCAATGCAGTTTCCGGAAGTTGCCGTGGTGATCATTTCCATCCAGGGGGAACAGGAATACCTGCGCAAGGCCATGGCTGCGGGGGCGCGTGATTACCTGGTCAAGCCCTTTAACAGCAGCGAGCTGGCCGAAACAATCCGCAGAGCAGGTGCTTTTCATAAGAAAAGGCAGGTTCATTTTAGCGGCGGGCAGGTTGCTGGCGCCACCCCGCAACCGGCCCGCATCCCCGGCAAAGTGATCACTCTTTTCAGCACCAAAGGCGGCGTAGGGCGCACTACCCTGGCCTGCAACCTGGCCGTCGCCCTGGCCCAGGGGACGGGCCAAAAGGTGGTTCTGGTTGATCTGGATCTGGCGGGCGGGGACGCGGCGGTGCTCCTGAATATGCCCACCAAAGGAACCGTCACCGAAGTAATTCAGGAACCTGATTACGCGGACCCCTCCCTTCTGGAGAGCTATCTTGCCCCCCACTTTTCGGGGATCAATGCTCTGCTGTCCCCAGCCGACCCGGAGCAGGCAGAAACGGTTACGGGAGCACAGGTGACGGTAATTTTGCAAACTTTAAAGAAAAGTTATGACTACGTGGTGGTGGATACTTGCGCTTACTTAAATGAGGTGGTTGTTGGCGCCCTGGAAGCCGCCGATCAGGTTCTCGTCCTGGTTACCCAGGATCTGCCGGCCTTGAAACATGCACGCCTGAACATCGATATTCTCGAACGCTTGAACTTTCATTCCAAAATAAAGCTCATTTTGAACAAGACCCGTCCGGATATGCTCAAACCAAACGAGCTCGAAAAAAGCTTAAATTTTTCCCTCTGGCATGCTGTGCCTGCCGAAGAGAAAATCGTCCTGCCCTCTATCAACAGGGGAATGCCCTTCGTTCTGGCCGAGGCGGGGAGCGCAATCAGCCAGAGCATATTTGAACTGGCCGGGTTGCTGACGCGCGGGGAGGAAGAAGCGGCCGGAAAAGGCAGGATTGTGCCGGAGAGCCGCGCCGATTATCGTGAGCGGAAGTCGCTGTTGGGCAAGTTTTTCAAAACATCCGCGAAACCCGTTTCGTTAAGATAGAAGAGAGGTGATTGGGTTGTCCCTTTTTGCGAGGTTTGAGCAGAAGAACAGGAGAATTTTTGAACCCGGCGGAGCTATACAGGTAAATAAAAGCATGCAGCCTGCCAGGCAGGCTTCTTCCGTTTCCCCAAAAGACCCCTTCCAGGACCTTAAAGTCGACCTGCACAAGAAAGTTATCGCCGAACTGGCGGACCTGCCCCAGGAGAAAAGAGACCGCCGCGAATCGGTGGCTGAAAGGATCGGGGACCTGGTCGGCAGATTGATTGATGAATCCGGGCAGCACGTCTCCCGTTCCGACCGCCAGCGGATCATCAATGAGATTATCGATGAAGCGATTGGTTTTGGCCCGATCACCTCCCTGTTGAAAGACCCGGAAGTTACGGAAATAATGGTCAACGGGCCGCGTCAGGTCTACGTGGAGCGTGGGGGCAGGCTGGAGCTCACCCCCATTACTTTCCGGGACGACCAGCACGTCATGCACGTGATTGAAAAAATCGTGGCCCCTCTGGGGCGAAGAATAGACGAGAGCTCCCCCATGGTCGACGCCCGGTTGCCGGACGGCTCCCGGGTCAACGCCATTATTCCTCCCCTGGCCTTGAACGGGCCTACCATTACCATCCGTAAATTTTTTCAGGATCCGCTCACGGTGGAAAATCTGCTGTCGCTGGGCACCCTTACGGAAGAAATGGCCCTTTTCCTGGAAGCGTGTGTGCGTGCGCGCCTGAACATGATTGTCTCCGGAGGCACGGGAAGCGGGAAGACAAGCATGCTGAATATTCTCTCCTCTTTTATCCCGGCCGATGAGCGGATCATTACCATTGAGGACGCGGCCGAACTGCAGCTGCGCCAGGAGCATGTCGTCACCCTGGAAAGCCGTCCCGCAAATATGGAAGGGCGGGGGGAGGTAACCATCCGGGACCTGGTGCGCAACGCTTTGCGGATGCGCCCGGACCGCATTATCGTGGGTGAGGTGCGCAGCGGCGAAGCGCTGGACATGCTGCAGGCCATGAACACGGGGCATGACGGCTCTTTGACCACCGGGCACGCCAATTCCCCCCGGGACATTCTTTCGCGCCTGGAAACCATGGTGCTGATGGCGGGGGTGGACTTGCCCGTGCGTGCCATCAGGGAACAGATTTCCTCGGCCCTCGATGTGATCGTGCACATGGCGCGCCTTAAGGACGGGTCCCGAAAAGTCACCCACATTACGGAAGTACAGGGGATGGAAGGGGACGTGATCGTCCTCCAGGATCTTTTTCTTTTCGAGCAGACGGGCGTGGACGGCAACGGAAAAATACTCGGCCGGTTCCGGGCCACCGGGATCAGGCCAAAATTTATAGACCGCCTGGAAGTGTGCGGGATCGAGCTGCCGCCGAATATTTTCTGGCTGCGCTAAAGGAGTGAGTGGCGTGGATTTAAAGGTTATTGCCCTTTTTACTTTTCTGTCCGTAGCGTTGCTTGCGCCGGGGCTGCAGCAACTCATCCTGGCCCGGAAGAAGTTTATCACCGACCGGCTAAAAGAACTGGCCGGGCGGGGAGGCCCGGGCGGAAACGGCCGGATGGAAAAGATTAATCAAGACCTGCGCCATAACTTCTTTAAATCGCTGCTCGCCCACGCGGGCCGGTTGTCCCCGCGGGTGTTGAGTATGGCCGCGGACAGGCGGCTGGCCGAAGCTGATCTGCCTTTCAAAGGAGAAGAATTTGTCGCCCTGGCCGTGTTTTGCGCGGCCGGGGGAGGTGTTATCGCTGTTGCGCTGACCGGGCGCCCGGAGCTGGCCGTGCTGGCTGCGCTGGCCGCCGGGGCGGCGCCTTTCTGGCTGGTAAAGGCAATCGCAAAAAGACGGGTGATGCTTTTTAACGGCCAGATTGCCGATACTCTTTTGATCATGGCCAACTCTTTGCGCGCCGGTTTTAGTTTTATACAGGCCATTGAAGTGGTCCAGCGGGAGATGCCGCCGCCCATCGGGCGGGAATTTGGACGCACCTTTAGGGAGTTAAGCCTGGGCACGCCGGTGGAGGAGGCGTTGACCAGCCTGGTTAAAAGAGTGAAAAGCGAAGACCTGTCCCTGGTGGTTACTGCCGTGCTCATCCAGCGGCAGGTGGGAGGGAACCTGGCCGAGGTGCTGGATAAGATTGCCCGGACCATTCAGGAAAGGGTGCGTATTCAGGGGGAAATCCGTGCTCTGACTGCCCAGGGACGCCTTTCCGGAACAATCATCAGTGTGTTGCCCGTATTCCTGGTTGTTGTAATGGTGCTCATCAATCCAGGGTATATCGGTGTCCTGTTTACCCACCCTACCGGGCGGATGATGCTGGGCGCGGCGGTGCTGGCCGAGCTATTGGGATGGTTTTTAATTAAAAGGATTGTCCGTATAAGCGTTTGACAGGAAGGGGTTGCTTATTGATGATCCTTTCAGCGGCCGCGGTTTTTCTGGCTTTTGCGTTTTTTCTTCTGGGCCTTTACCACGCCCTTTGGGGGGAGCGCTTAAAAGTTTCCACAGGCTGGAGGAAGTGTTGGGAGCCCCCGCCTTATCTTTCCGGGAACAGGAATTAAAGGCGCCCTTTTTGCAAAGGGTGGTCCGGCCGGTTTTAAGAAAAATGATTGGCCTGGCCGGTGTTTTCATCCCGGCCGAAAAAACTGCCGTTCTGGAAGAGAAACTGAACCGGGCAGGGAGGCCGGGCGGTCTGAGCGCCGGCGAGTACGCCTTGCTCAAGTACTTTGCCGCCGGAGCGGCCGGGGTATTTTTCTTTTTCTTTTCCGGAGTGGTCCACCTGGAGCCGGTCCCAACCTGCCTGTTTTCCTTCCTGGGCGTTCTGCTGGGCTGGCACATGCCGAACTTCTATCTTGAGGCCCGGATCCGGGACCGCGCCGAACTGATCAGAAAAGAACTTCCGGATGTGCTGGACCTGTTGACCGTAAGCGTGGAAGCGGGCCTGGGCTTTGACGGCGCCCTTTTGAAGGTGGCGGAGAAAAAGAAAGGCCTGCTGGCCAAAGAGTTTTCGCAAATACTGCGGGAAATAAACATGGGCAAGCCGCGGCGTGAAGCCCTCCGGGATGCAGCCGAAAGGCTGGGGGTGGACGAGTTTTCCTCCTTTGCCGGTTCCATCATCGTCGCCGACCGGTTGGGGATCAGTATTGGCAACGTGCTGCGCGTGCAGTCGGCACAAATGAGAAACAAGAGGCGCCAGCGGGCCGAAGAAAGAGCGATGAAGGCGCCGGTGAAAATGCTTTTCCCCATGGTGTTTTTTATATTTCCCGCCGTATTCCTGGTTCTCCTGGGGCCGGCGGTGATCAAAATCAGTAAAGTTTTTACCAGGTGAGGTTTACAGGGATGCGTTTGAGTAATTTAACCCGCAACGCATTGCTGGCCCAGAATGTGCGGGTGGCGGCAAACTTCTGGTCACGGTTGAAGGGGCTTATGGGCAGGCGGAAGATGGAACATGGCGAGGCTCTTGTTCTGGAAAAATGCCGGGCCGTCCACACCTGCTTTCTGCGTTTGCATATTGATGTGGCTTTTCTGGATGAAAAGGGGACGGTGCTCAAAACCCTGGTCAATCTGCCTCCTTACCGGTTCACCATGCCGGTGCCCGGGGCGCGCCGGGTGGTTGAGCTGCCCGCCGGCGTTCTCTTGAAAACCGGCACAGTACCGGGGGACACGCTCAGTTTTTCTGAAAAAGAGGTGATCCGCAATGAAAAAAACGGGGCGCAAAATTTCCATTGCCACTAAAATAAGCATTTACTTTGGCCTGTTAATTTCTTTTCTAATCATTACGGTGGGTTGTTCTACTTACATCCGTATCCAGCAAATCATGGAGCTTCAAATAAAAGAGAAAGGCGAGGCCGTTGCCTCCGCCGTTACCGCCCTGGCGGCGGAGTGGCTGCAGGCCGGTGACCCGCAGCTATTAAACAAGCTCTTTTCCGACCTGAAGGCGAATGAAGATATCGGGGAAGCGGCCATCGTTAATTCCGGCGGGAAAATAGTTGCTCATACCAATACCCTTTTAATTGGCAGAACTGTGTCCGAGGGCTCTTCGGAAGGAATCTTTCAAAAAAGCGTTTCCCCCGGTCCGGTGCTCAGCGCTCCGGTAAGAACTGCCGAAGGCAGTTTGCTGGGCTACTTTTACATCCAGATGGATCAGGAACGAACAAAAAGATACATGCGCAACCTGGCCCTGACCATGGTTTTTGTTTTGCTGGCAGCGTTGTATGCTGGAATCATGCTGGCACACATCATCAGCAAACGTGTTTTACGCCTGCCTATTAATGATTTAATGGAAGCTACCCGTCATATCGCCACCGGCAATTTCGCCTATAAAGTTCCGGTACGCAAGCAGGACGAGCTGGGCAACCTGGCCCAGGCGTTTAACACCATGACCGCCTACCTGACCAATCTTTTCCGGACAGTCCAGCTGAGCACCATGGAGATGGCCAAAAGCAGCCAGCTTATTTTGGCCCGCACGGAAAGCTACTGCTCCACCGCCGGGAAAGACCAGAAAGAGATGACGGAGCTGACGGAAATAACCAATGCAGCCCGCCGGTTGGCCCGGGTGGTAGACAGGTTGAACAGCCTTTCTCTGCAATTTAAGATTACAAATTGATGGCTGCCGGCGATTTAACCTGGCAAATACTGAATTAAAGGACATTACCGCAAGTTTCAAGGTTTAAGTTTAGAAGCTTGCATTAATTTTCCCCACCGGGAAAAGATAATGGCCAGAGCAACTGGAAAAACAGGAGGGAAATTTGCAATGTACGACCTGGTCATTATCGGGATGGGCCCGGCAGGGTTAACGGCGGCTGTATATGCGGCCCGTAAAAAGCTGTCTACCCTCTTAATTGGAAAACAATACGGAGGCCAGATGGCCTGGGCTCCGGGAGTAGAAAACTATATCGGTTTTCAATATATTACCGGTCCCGAATTGCTGTCTAAGTTTGAAGACCATGTAAAACAATACCCCGTTGAGCGCGTCGAAGCCGAAGTAGTTAAACTAACCCGGGAGAACGGTCATTTTGTCACCCGCACTGTCGGCGGCGAGGAATTTCGCTCCCGGACGGTGATTGTAGCTTCCGGCAAGGCTCCCCGCCGGCTCAATGTGCCCGGTGAAAGGGAGTTGACGGGCCGGGGGGTCAGCTACTGCGCGGTTTGCGATGCACCTATTTTTGCCGGTATGGATGTGGCGGTGGTGGGGGGAGGCAACTCGGCTCTTACGGCAGCGTACGATTTGATCAAAATAGCCAAACAGGTCTACGTTGTCTCCCTGGTGGAATGGACTGCGGACCCCATTATCGTCGATAAAGTGAAAGACGCGCCGAATCTGACCAAACTGGTGGGGTACGAAACGGTGCGCATCGAAGGAAACGAAAGGGTGACGGGCATTACCTTGCGCTCCCTGGACGGGCGAAAAGAAGAGAAAAAAAGTAAGCGTCAAACACAACCCACCTTGGCACAATACCCAAGTTTAAGGGATAATCTTCCTCAAAAAATAAGCTCGATGAGGAGGATTTTTTCTTATGACCAAAGCCGAACGGGAAGCGCTATGGGAAACCCGAATAGCCG
>NZ_RBWE01000001.1:789313-878506 GCF_003627965.1 Desulfofundulus salinus
CCCTGTGTGCAGGGTTAATAAATAAGCCAGATTATGTCCCCACCTGATTGCAAGGTGGGGTTTATTTTACGCTTACGAAAAAAATACCCGTGCAGGGGGTATTTATCGAAACTGGCACCGTACCCAGCACGGACTTTGTGGAAGGTTTGCTGGAGCTGAACGAGAAAGGGGAAATCGAAGTCGACTGCAGCTGCGGCACCTCTGTACCCGGTGCCTTTGCAGCCGGGGATGTAAGCAACATTCCGGAAAAACAGATTATCGTTGCCGCCGGGGAAGGGGCCAAAGCTGCCCTGGGGGCTTACCGTTATCTGCTCAAACAAAAGTCGTGAACTTCTTCCGGGACAAGCCCGGAGGCCCCGGTTTAATTGGTCAGGCTCTGGATGGGGGCTGGGATGCGGCCTCCCCGGCGCACAAAGTTGTTCGCGGAAAAGGGATGCACCGCCATTACGGGCGCTTCTCCCAAAAGCCCGCCAAAGGTGACTTTATCCCCCACCTTTTTGCCCGGGGCGGGAATGATTCTGACGGCGGTAGTTTTATTGTTGATCACACCAATGGCCACCTCGTCGGCAATAATGGCGGCGATGGTTTCCGCACTGGTATCCCCGGGGACGGCAATCATGTCCAGGCCCACCGAACAGACGCAGGTCATGGCCTCCAGCTTGTCCAGGGAAAGGGCTCCTTCCTCCACAGCCCGGATCATCCCCGCGTCTTCGCTAACCGGGATAAAGGCTCCCGATAACCCGCCTACGTAGGAAGAGGCCATGGCCCCTCCTTTTTTAACCGCATCGTTTAACAGGGCCAGGGCGGCGGTGGTGCCGTGGGTGCCGCAACGTTCCAGGCCCATGGCTTCCAGGATCTCCGCTACGCTGTCTCCCACTGCCGGGGTGGGGGCCAGGGACAGGTCCACGATGCCAAAAGGCACGCCCAGCCGTTCTGCCGCCAGCCGGCCAACCAGCTCCCCCATCCGGGTAATTTTAAATGCCGTCTTTTTCACCGTTTCTGCCAATGTGCCGAAATCTGCATTGCCCACCCGGGCGACGGCGTTTTTGACCACTCCCGGTCCGGATACTCCTACATTGATGGTACATTCGGGTTCCCCGATTCCATGAAAGGCGCCGGCCATAAAGGGGTTGTCCTCGGGGACATTGCTGAAAACCACCAGTTTGGCGCAGCCCAAACCGTCCTGTTCCGCCGTACGCGCGGCGGTTTCTTTAATCACCCGGCCCATCAGGTAAACGGCGTCCATATTAATGCCCGCCCTGGTGGTGGCCACGTTTACCGAGGCGCAGACCCTTTCGGTCCCGGCCAGGGCGGCGGGGATGGAAGTGATCAATGCCCGGTCCCCGCCGGTAAAGCCTTTGTGTACCAGGGCGGAAAAGCCGCCGATAAAGTTTACCCCCACGGCGGCCGCGGCGGCATCCAGGGTAAGGGCGTATTCCACATAATCTTCCTGACGGCTGCATTCGGCAATCAGGGAAATGGGGGTAACGGAGATCCGTTTGTGTACGATGGGAATGCCGTATTCCCGGCTGATTTCTTCTCCGACCGCAACCAGCCTGCTGGCCAGGCGGGTGATTTTATCGTAAATTTTCCGGCATGCCGTCTTAGGATCCGGGTCCGCGCAGTCCCGCAGGCTGATACCCATGGTAATGGTGCGAATGTCCAGGTTCTCCTCCTGGACCATCTTGATGGTTTCCATGATTTCTGCCAGGGTAAGCATGGTATTTGTTTCTCCTTCGTTTTTTACTTATTCAATTATCAAAAGCATTTGCGCAGGGACGGTGCGCTGATTCTGAGCAAACAACTTGCGCAGCGCCGGTAACAGCACCAGGCAACCCAGCACTCACCGGCAAAAATGCTCATTCCAAGGCTAATACACGGGCAATAGAAGATTTGGTCTTCGCAGTATAACTTATTTAGTGAGTGCTGGGCGGCCCGCAGCAAGCCGTGGTGCTGTCGGCGCGGAGCACTGGAGTGCGCGAAGAACAGCGCACCGTCATTTTTCAGTGTTATGCGTTAAAAAAGCCCTTTCAGGCTAAATCCTGTGCATAAAGCGGAAGGCGTCCTCGTGCTGGGCGTCGATGCGCACCCCCAGTTCGGACCCTTTTGCCGCCAGGCGTTCTTTTAAAGTGCTCAGGTTGATGCGGCTTTTTTCCATGTCGGCAATCATGATCATGGCCAGGAATTCCTGCAATATGGTCTGGCTGATGTCCAGGATATTGATGTTGTTTTCGGCCAGCACCTGGGCCACCCCGGCGATAATGCCCACCCGGTCAGGTCCCAGGACGGTGACGATGATACGGTTTTTCTTTGGTTCCTGTGCAGACATATGGACTTCTTCCTTTCTGTAGGCTCGGTAAATAACTATTCGTTTTAAAAAGGTGGAATTCCTGCCGGTTACGTAGCCTTTAAACATGCCGCCGGCCTGCGGGCCAGTTAAACAACTCCCCGCGCGAGGTGTTGATGTTTGTATAGTTTTTTAAACAGGTGACGAAATCGTTGATTGGTGAGAGCCAATTGCGATGTTCGGAAGTAGAGATGAATAGGCCGTTTTAGGGCAGTGGCAAAAATATTTTACCCCGGCACGATGCCTTGGAAAACGTCCATGTCTGGTATGGGCGTTAGCCTCCCAGAGGGCAAAAATGTTTACAACGCAAATAGCTCGGTGAATAAAAAGATTGACACCTGGCTTTTGGCAACTGTAAAATGGGGAAAACAAGGAAAAATTGTTTTCTGAGGGTCGGGCAACGACGCCCGGTCGGGTGGATCGGGGAAAGATCCGAAAAGCCTTCTAACTAAAGGGGGGTTGCTGGATCTTTTTTGTTTTTGACAAGGGCCAATGTGTCTAAAAATGCGGACAAAAAAATTTTTCTTCTTTGTCGATTTTTTGAAAAGGATTTGCCCCCTTGAAGTCGAAATGCTTTTATACAAGGAATTTTCAGAAAATGGGGGTGAAAGTGCTACAGGGGGTACATGGCGAGTTAATGGGGGCAGGCGGAAGGGTTTTGGAGAGTAAATGAAAAAGGAGGAGGACAGTTGAAAAAGTATAAAGTAGCCCTGGTATTATTAAGTATGTTGCTCGTGATCGCCCTGGTGGCCGGGTGTGGTGGTAAAACGGGCACCTCGGGCGACGAAAATAAAGGCGGGGCGTCGGGTGATACCATTAAGATTGGTTTCATGGGCGCTTTGACCGGAAACGAAGCCAGTTACGGCATAGAAACCTTAAAAGGCATGAAAATGGCCGCCGAGGACTTAAATAAAGAAGGCGGCGTGCTGGGCAAAAAGATTGAAATCGTGGAGTCGGACCACGGCAGCAAGCAAACTGAGGCTGCCGCCGTGGTGCAGAAGATGATCAGCAAGGACCGGGTGGTGGCCATTGTAGGTGACCCCACTACCGGCAAGACCAAGCTGGCGGCACCCATCTGCCAGCAAAATAAAGTAGTTCTCCTTTCTGCCGGCGCAGTGGGTCCAGGCGTGGTGGAGTTGGGCGATTATATTTTCCGGGATACCCTTTTGGATGCCGTGGCTGCTCCGGCGGTAACCGATTATCTGGTCAACAAGCTGGGGTGGAAGAAAGTGGCCATCGTTACTTCCACCAACAACGACTACAGCGTGGGCCTGACCAAAATCTTTGAAGAGGCGCTGGCCAAGCATAACGCCCAAATAGTCGATAGAGAGAGCATCCAGGACGGGGACCAGGATTTCAGCGCCCAGGTGACCCGGATCAAGCAGGCCAGGCCCGACGGGATTATCTTTACCGGCTATTACACCGAGGGCGGCCTGTTTATGAAAGAAGTGCGCAAGCAGGGCCTGGACCTGAAGATGGCCGGTGGCGACGGTCTGCTTTCCCCGGTGCTCTGGAAGTTGGGCGGCGATGCGGTTGAGGGCAGCATGGTGTACACCGGTTTTGCCGCCGACCCTGCCAATGCCGCTCCCCAGACCAGGGAGTTCATCAAGAAATACCAGGCGGCCAATGACAACAAGCTGCCCGATATGTTCTCCGCCCAGGGTTACGATGCAGTGATGTTGCTGGCCAGGGCCATGAAGGAAGCCAACAGTACCGATCCTTCTAAATTTAAAGATGCTTTAGCAAAGACCAGGGATTATCCGGGTGTTTCCGGTACGTTGACCTTCCTGCCCAACCGGGAGCCCGTCAAGAGCCCGGTGTACTTGCTGGAAGTGAAGAACCAGCAGTTCAGCATCAAGGAAGCTCTGCCCACCGAGGTACCCAAAGCATGATCCTTTTTCCAGTTTACGGTGGAACCGGGTCGAACTTGCCCGGTTCCACCAGAAATTTATTTTGTGGAGGGAGCCATGTTACTGCAACAAATTATTAACGGCCTCACCCTGGGGGCCACCTACGCCTTAATTGCCCTGGGTTATACCATGGTTTACGGCATCATCCAGTTGATTAACTTTGCCCACGGCGACATCTACATGATCGGCGCCTTTATTGGGGTGGCGGCGGTAGCCCTCTTTCACCAGAATTTTTTCCTCACCCTGGCCACCGCCATGCTCGCCTGTGTGGTCCTGGGGATGACCATCGAGCGGGTAGCCTATCGTCCTTTGCGCCGTGCTCCCCGTTTGAATCTCCTCATTACCACCATTGGAGTATCCATCTTTCTGGAAACCTTTATGACCGTCCTCAAAGGACCGCAGCCCACCGGGTTCCCTCCCGTATTGAAAAATGTGACCCTGCGGGTGGGCACCCTGGAGTTTTCCAGCATCCAGCTGGTTATTTTACTGGTTTCTGTAGCCCTGATGGTGGGATTGCAGTTTATCGTCAAGTACACTAAAATCGGCAAGGCCATGCGGGCGGCCTCCGAGGATTACGATACGGCCAGCCTGATGGGCATCAACATCAACCGGGTGATTTCCTTCACCTTTGCCATCGGGTCTGCCCTGGCCGCGGCGGGTGGAGTGCTGGTAGGGATTTATTTTAACTCCGTATCTCCCTATATGGGTGTAACTGCCGGTCTAAAAGCCTTTGTGGCGGCGGTGCTGGGTGGTATCGGCAATATTCCCGGCGCCATGCTGGGCGGCCTGCTCCTGGGTCTGGCCGAGGTTTTTGGCGTGGCCGCAGGCTTTTCAACCTATAAAGATGCCATCGCCTTTACCCTGCTGATCATCATTTTGCTGGTCAGGCCCACCGGTCTTTTGGGGCGACCCATCCAGAGGAAGGTGTAGAAATTATGTCACAGTGGCTAGCCAGTGTAATTGACCCCTATTACCAGCAGGTGCTCATGCTGGTGGGCATTTATATCATTGCGGCTTTAGGTCTGAACCTGATTACCGGTTTGTGCGGTCAGCTTACCTTTGGACATGCTGCTTTCTTAAGCATTGGGGCCTATACGGCGGCAATTTTAACCAGAGATTTTCATGTCCCTTTTCTAGCAAGTCTTATCCTGGGCGGATTGATGGCGGCTTTATTTGGTGTATTGCTGGGTATTCCCGTACTCAAACTCACCGGTGACTACCTGGGTATTGCCACCCTGGGCTTCGGGGAGATTGTGCGGGTGGCCTTTACAAATATGAAAATAACCGGGGGAGCCATTGGGCTGGCGGCCATTCCCCGAGCATCCAACTTGATAAATGTAACCATTTTTGTCATCCTGGCCGTGGCGGCCGTGGTTTTGCTGGAGAATTCCCGCTTTGGCCGCGCTTTGAAGGCCATACGGGAGGATGAGATTGCCGCCGAGGCCATGGGCATTAACGCCATGAGGTACAAGATACAGGCTTTCGGCATCGGTTGTTTCCTGGCCGGGATCAGCGGGGGCTTTTATGCCCACATGCTGCAATACTTGAATCCCAACGACTTTGGTTTTTTGAAATCCTTTGAAATTTTGAACTTCGTGGTGCTGGGCGGTCTGGGAAGCATCCCGGGGACCATTGTTGGCACGACTGTGCTCACCCTGGCTCCCGAGTTCTTGCGCTTCGTCCAGGAGTACCGCATGATGATTTACGGTTTGCTTCTGGTATTAATGATGATCTTCCGGCCCAACGGCTTGCTGGGTGGCGTTAACTTCCGCCGCCTGTTGCGGCGCAGAAAACAAAAGGCGGCGGCCCTGAGCAGTTAAAAAAACGTCGGACTCTTGTTCGACCTGATGGCGGGAGGATGTATGGCAGCAATCCTGGAGTTAAGAAATTTAAGCATCCAGTTCGGCGGCCTTTGTGCCGTGGATGATGTGGACATGTCCATAGAGGAAGGGGAAATTCGGGCCCTGATTGGCCCCAACGGGGCGGGAAAAAGTACCATCTTCAACCTGGTCACCGGCATCTATCGCCCCACGGGGGGTGAAATCGTTTTTTGCGGGGAAAAAATAAACGGCCTGCCCCCCCACGAGATAACCGCCCGGGGCATCGCCCGCACCTTTCAAAACATCCGTCTTTTTGGTAATCTGACGGTGCTGGAAAATGTGCAGATCGGCCGGCATTGCCGGGGCAGGGCGGGCGTATGGGGAGCCCTCTTACCCTTTGGCCGCGTGCGGGCGGAAGAATCAAGTATCACCGCGCGGGCACGGGAGTTGCTGGTATTCATGGGTCTGGATGCCAAGGAGGAGGAGCTGGCCAGGAATCTTTCCTACGGTGAGCAAAGGCGGCTGGAAATAGCCCGGGCCCTGGCCACCGATCCCAAAATAATTTTGCTGGATGAGCCGGCAGCCGGGATGAACCCGCAGGAAAAACAGGACCTTTCCGGGATGGTCCGCCGCATCCGGGACATGGGCATCACCATTTTCCTGGTGGAACACGATATGAAGTTTGTCATGAGCCTGGCCGACCGGGTGGCGGTACTGGATTACGGCAGAAAGATAGCCGATGGGACTCCCGCCGAAGTACAGCAGGATCCGGCGGTAATTGAGGCCTACCTGGGGAAGGATGTGTGAAGGTGCTGGAGGTTAAAGAGGTCAGCGTTGCCTACGGGGTAATTGAAGCCTTGAAGGGCATATCTTTTTCGGTAGAGGAAGGGGAGATTGTAGCCCTGATAGGTGCCAACGGGGCGGGTAAGACTACCACCCTGCGCACCATTTCCGGACTTTTGCGGGCCCAAAAAGGTCAGATCTTTTATAAAGGCCGGGAAATCACCAAATTGCCTCCTTACAAAATTGTGGAGCTGGGTTTGACCCAGGTGCCCGAGGGCAGGCGGGTATTCAGCCGCATGACGGTGCTGGAAAACCTGGAGATGGGGGCGTATGTGGTACGCAGCCGCTCCGAGTTGAAGGCGGGGCTGGAGCGGGTATTCGAGCGTTTTCCCCGCCTGGCCGAGCGCAAAAATCAGCTGGCCGGTACTTTAAGCGGCGGAGAACAGCAGATGCTGGCCATGGGCCGCGCCCTGATGTCCCGGCCGGAGCTTTTACTGTTAGATGAGCCTTCCATGGGCCTGGCACCGCTTTTGGTGCGGGAAGTGTTTTCCATTATTCAAGAGATTAACAATGCGGGTACGACCATTCTTTTGGTGGAACAAAATGCCCACATGGCCCTCTCCATTGCCCACAGGGCCTATGTGCTGCAAACGGGGGAAATAACCCTGGAAGGTCCGGCGGCGGAGCTGATGCAGAAACCGGAGGTCAAGAGGGCCTATCTGGGTGAATGATGGGGAGAATGACCTATGTACCTGGAAAAAAGGCTTTTGGTGCGGGATTTTTTAAGCGAGCCGGTTCCGGAAAATGACCTGACCGAATTTGCCTTCCACGGGGAGGAAATCCTGGACCAGCACATTTTAAGTGTGATCCCGGCTTTACGGGAGAAAAATATTGCCGTTGTGGATGCCAGCGGGACGGTAACGGGCTTGCTGATTTTAGAGCGGGTGGCCGAGCGCCTGGTAGATTTTATCCGGGAAACGGAGGCGGCCCTCACTGCCGTTCTGGGGGTCACCGATGACGTTATCTGCATGATTGACAGCCAGGAGAACGTTACCGGCTGGAACCGCAAGGCTGAATTGCTCTACGGCATCAAATGCCAGGACATTCTGGGGCGTTCCATCCACGAGTTTTTTACCAACCTGGTGGTTACCCGGGTATGCCGGGAAGACCATGAGGTATACGCGGAATACCACCAGCCCTGCCAGGATACCCATGTTTTAATTAATTCCGTGCCCATCAGGCGGGACGGGCGGGTTATAGGCGGCGTTTCGGCCGAGAAGGATGTCACAGAAATAATCCAGCTTAACCGGGCCCTGTCCCGGGCGAGTTACCAGGTCAAATGCCTGAAAGAAGCCATCCAGAAAAACGAGATCAAGCGGGTGGACCCCTTTGCCAAGCTCTACGGCCACCACCCCCGCCTGAAGGCTATAGTGGATGTGGCCCGGCGGGCCGCCCCCACCGATGCCACCGTGCTAATCCGGGGGGAGAGCGGTACGGGGAAGGAGGTTCTGGCCCGGGCCATCCACGAGGCCAGCGACCGGGCGGGCAAGCCCTTCGTGGTGGTCAATTGCGGCGCCATTCCGGCGGAGCTCTTTGAAAGTGAACTTTTCGGCTATGAGCAGGGCGCCTTTACCGGGGCCGGACCCCGCGGCAAGCCGGGTCTGTTGGAAATGGCCAATGAGGGAACGGTTTTCCTGGATGAAATCGGGGAACTGCCCCCCAACCTGCAGGTTAAGCTTTTGCGCGTGTTGCAGGAAAGGGTGTTTTACCGGGTGGGCGGGTCCAGACCCGTGAGCGTGAATATCCGCATTATTGCCGCCACCAACCGCCAGCTGGAGGAAATGGTTTCCGGCGGCGAATTCAGGGAAGATCTGTATTACCGTTTAAATGTAATCAGCGTCGAGATGCCTCCCTTGAGGGAGAGGCGTTCCGATATTCCCGAATTGCTCTACCGCTTTTTGCAGGAATACTGCCAGCTTTACGGCAAGGAAATCAGCAAGGTGGAGCCGGGAGTGGTGGCGGCACTGCTCTCCTATTCCTGGCCCGGCAATGTCCGGGAATTAAAGAATACTGTGGAGCGAATGGTAGTATTGGCCGAAAACGAGGTGATCACGGAAAGGGATCTCCCCAAGTACCTGCAGGAGCATGCCCTGGGTTTTGCCGCTGCCCGGGAATTTCCACCCGATTTAACCGTGGCCGCAAAAGAAACCGAGAAGGAAATCATTCTCAAGGCACTAAAAGAGGCGGGAGGCAACCGCACCGTTACCGCCCGCCTGCTGGGTGTACCCCGGAGTACTCTATATTACAAAATGAATCGCCTGGGTATCTTGAACACGAAAAAACCTTTACGCAAGAATTAACGTTTCCTGGTGAGAGTTTCTTCCCGGGCCGTGGGGGGAAGAAGGTTATATTTGGCAATTTTGCGGTAGATGGTCGCCCGGCTTATGCCCAGCGCCTGGGCGGCTTTTGTTTTGCCCTGTTCGTTCCAGCCGAAATGTTCCAGGGCGCTGATGATGGCCTCCTTTTCCATCTGCTGGCCCCGCAGTTTATGGCCACAAAGGGCTTGTTTTTCCGCGGGCTGGCGGCGTGGATGGCCCGGGCAAAAATTTCCTTGCCCGTACCGCTTTCCCCGGTGATCAGGACGGTAGAATGGCTACCGGCAATTTTCGCCGCCCTCGCTTTTAGCTCCTTTATGGCCCGGCTTTCCCCGATGATGTCGTCAAAGGTGAAGACCTTCTGGGCGCTCATAATTTCATAGGCCAGCTTCTGGGTTTCCTTGAAGTCCCGGGCCGAGGCCACCACTCCTACGGGCCGGCCGTCGCTGCCCATTATGGGGCGGGCCGTAACCAGAAGATGCAGCCGCCGCCCCCTGGCCTGGACAAAGCACTCCCGGGAAGTAAAGCCTCCGGGTTCGCGCAGGGCCTGGAGGAGGGGCAGGCCGGCTAAATGTTCTTCCAGGTGTTGCTGCAGAATTTCGTTTTTGGGTACATTAAACATCCGTTCGGCGGAGAGGTTGAAGTGGGTCACCACCCCGTCGCTGTTGATAGCAATGACCCCTTCATCCACCGCATCCATGACCGCGTTCACCTGGCTGGCCATGATCATTTTCTCAGTCATGGCCTCGGTTTCCAGGACCTTGGCTGCGATCAGGTCGGCCATGCGCCCGATAAATTCCATCAAAGATTCGGTGCGGGTAAGCAGGGTTACTTTTTGCTCGTCGCTAAAGGCAATCAGGCTGATGGTGCCGATGACGTTCTGCCCCGCAATGATGGGGTAAACGATGGAAGCTTTGTAAAAACAGCTTCCCGTAAGGGGGCAGGACATGCAGATGGGGTGATAGCCTGCCTCCTTGATGAAAATGGGCTGGCTGGTCTTGAGTACGTGTTTGTTCACCAGCCCTCGCAGGAGGCGGGAGCCCACGTCGTTGCGCACTTTGCCCGTACCGGCCACCCGCACCAGGTCGAGGTCGATTACCTCGACCTCGACCCCCAGGGCGGCGGCAATGGCTTCGGCTGCCCGCTGGCAGTCTTCTTTTACCTGATCCAGTCTGGACACAGGACCTCACATCCGCTTAAAAACGTTCGGAGATGGACTTAGCTTGCATGAACAATTTCAGGTAGTCCCTGCCGCCCGCCTTGGAGTTGGTGCCGGACATTTTGAAACCACCGAAGGGTTGCACTCCTACCAGCGCACCGGTGCACTTGCGGTTGAAATACAGGTTGCCCACATGGAACTCCCGGCGGGCCTTTTCCAGGTGGGCGCGGTTGCGGGAGTATACGCCCCCGGTAAGGCCGTATTCCGTATCGTTAGCAATGGCAATGGCTTCATCGAAGGTTTTAGCCTGAATGACCGCCAGCACCGGCCCGAAAATTTCCTCCTGGGCGATGCGTGCCCGGGGTGATACGTCGGCAAATACCGTGGGCCAGATAAAGTAGCCCCGGCTGTTGTCCCCCTGGCCGCCGACGAGCAGGCGGCCTTCCTCCCGGCCAATCTGGATATACCCCATGATTTTATTATATGAGGCTCCGTCAATGACCGGGCCCACGTCTGTACCGTATTCTTCGGCAGGCCCCGTCTTAAGTTGAGCCACCCTTTCGGCCAGTTTGTCCAGCACCGGCCGGTAAGCGTCACCCACCACAATCAGCCGGGAGCAGGCGGAGCATTTCTGGCCGGAAAAGCCATAGGCTGAGGTGATCACGCCGGCTACGGCTTCATCCAGGTCGCAGTCCTCGTCAATGATGATGGCGTCCTTGCCGCCCATTTCCGCTGCCACCCGCTTAATCCATTTCTGGCCGGGGGCTATCCGGGCGGCCAGGCTGTTAATATGCAGGCCCACATCCCTGGAGCCGGTGAAATTAATGAAATGCACCAGGGGATGGCCCACCAGGAAATCACCAATTTCGCCGCCGCTGCCGGGCAAGAAGTTGATTACTCCAGGAGGCAGGCCCGCTTCCTGCATGATTTCCATGAACATGTACGCAATTACCGGTGTATTGCTGGCCGGTTTTAAAACCACCGTATTGCCGGCCACCACCGGTCCCACGGTCGTACCGGTGAGGATGGCCAGGGGGAAGTTCCAGGGTGGGATGATGACCCCCACACCCAAAGGCAGGTATTCCAGGGTATTTTCCTCACCGTAATAAGGGGTGACCGGCTGGGGTTGGGCCAGGCGGATCATTTCCCGGCCGTAAAATTCCAGGAAATCAATGGCCTCGGCGGTATCGGCGTCGGCCTCGGCCCAGTTTTTCCCGGCTTCCAGCACCATCCAGGCCGAAAGTTCGTGTTTTCTTTTGCGCATGATGGCCGCGGCCTTAAAGAGATAGCGTGCCCTGGCCTCGGGGGGCACCTGGCGCCAGCTCAAGAAAGCTTCTGCTGCCGTTTCTATCGCCCGCTGGGCCAGAGCCCGGTCGGCCCGGGAAACCCGGCCGATAACCTCACTGTGGCAGGAAGGGTTGTAAGAGACGATTTTTTCTTCAGTGTATACATGTTCTCCCCCGATAATTAGAGGATACTCCCTGCCCAGGCGGCTTTTGACTTTCTGCAGGGCTTCCTTCATTTTCTTCTGGTTTTCTTCCCGGGTGAAATCGGTTAAGGGTTCGTTAGCAAAGGGCATGAGCATATTTTTTCACTCCTTATTATAGGCCTGGCTTCCCCCCGGAACAAGATCCCGGAGGTAAAGGGGTGGCAGCAACTTTTGGTTAATTGCCTAGACAACAGACGGTTCCACAAACAACTCGCCGGTGGTAAAACGGGACAGGCTGAACATATCCACGGGCAGGGTGGTGGGCAGTCCTAAAATGATTTCCGCCATCAACTGGCCGGTCATGGGGGCAATCATAAAGCCGTGGCCGGAAAAACCGGCGGCAACATAAAACCCTGGCACCCCGGGTACCTCGCCCAGCACCGGCTGGCGGTCGGGGCTCATGTCGTACACCCCGGCCCACTGCCGGACCACCCGCACGTTTTTCAACACCGGTAGTAGCCAGACCACTTTTTGGGCCATCTGGGAAAGAAACTGCCAGCTGGAACGGACGTTGTATTCCTTGGGTTCGTTGGGATCCCCCAGGCCCATGATAAAGCTGCCGTGGGGCGTTTGCTGGCAGTAAAGGTTGTGGTAGAAACTCATCACCATGGGCCCCAGGACCTGTTCTACCGGTTCGGTCACCAGGATCTGGTGCCTTTCCGGCACCACGGGCAGGTCTACCCCCACCATGCGGCCGATTTCCGCCGCGTGGCCGCCTGCGGCGTTGACCACCACTGGAGCCTGGAAAGTCCCCCGGTTGGTGATGACCGTTTTCAGGGAGCTTTCAATTTTGATGTCCTGTACTTCCGTATAGGTGTGGATTTTCACCCCCAGCCGCCTGGCTGCCCGGGCATAGGCATCGGTGACCTTAAAGGGGTTGGCGTGGCCATCTTTGGCACAGAAGGTGGCTCCCAGAAGGCCCTCGGTGTTTAAAAAGGGTACTATTTCCCGGGCTTCCCGGGGTGTTACCCAGCGGGCGTCGATGCCCAGGCTTTTCTGCAGGGTCAGGTTTTTCTTGAACTGCTCTTCCATTTTGGGGGTGTAGGCCAGGATCAGGTACCCCCCCTGCTTGATTTCCACGCCTCCGGGATAGTCCAGCTCTTCGGCCAGGCGTTCCAGCCTGGCAATGGCGTACCTGGCCAAAAGGCAGTTGGTTTTTGTACCCCACTGGTGGCGGAAACCAGCCCCGCAGCGTCCCGTGGCGCCAGAGGTGAGGTAGGCCCTTTCCAGGACGGCGACATCCTTCATGCCCTGGGCGGCCAGGTGATAGGCAATGGAGCAGCCGGTGACGCCCCCGCCAATTATAATCACTTCATGCCTGTTCATTTCTGGCACCTCCCCGGGCCAGGGTACCCAGCTTTAAGGGGATTACCGGCGGGCGGAAAGTGGGCAGGGCCAGGTTGGCCGGGTCCTGTCCGGTGATGCGGGCGATTTCCACGGCAATAAGGGGCCGGCAGCTGCGCCCCTGGCACGGGCCCATGCCGCAGCGTTTCAGCCGCTTGATTTCATCCAGGGTGCGGGCCCCCCCGGCAATGGCCTGCCGGATTTCCTCCAGGGTCACGTCCTCGCAGCGGCAGACAATGGTTTTATCTTCCATGGCTTTCACTCCTGGAACGTTTAATATCACCCATTTTAAACATGTGTTATAACAAAGTGCCGTACTTCCATGGCCAGCTCTTTGGGTACGGCCAGCCAGACGACCGCGGTTTTATCCATCTTTTCCGTGGCCACCACTTTGACCACCCGTGCCCGGCACACTTTTTCCCCCACCCGGTTCACCCCGGCCACTTCCTGGCCTTCCGCGGGGAGGGGGAGGAACTCATAGGGCAGCTTGACCAGGGCCTCCTTTTCGCTATAAGTTAGATCTACGACGAAAAGGGCCAGTCCGGGGCAGCGGGTGATGCACTGGCCGCAGCCGTTACATTTGTCATAGTCTACCTGCGGTATTTCGTTGATGTCCTTAAAGGGTCCGATGGCCTGGCGGGGACAGGCGTGGCTGCAGGGATCGCAGGGAATGGGTTGAAAGCATTCCGCTATAACCACCGGCCCTTTGGCCAGCCGCTCCGGCGGGGGTATCTTTGCCGCCAGGTCCTCCGGGGTGGGGATGCCATCCACAGCCAGCATAACCTTCACCTCCCAAACTCTAGCCGGCCAGCACCCTGGCCAGCCCGGTGCGAATCTTTTCGCCCACGGGGCCGGAACGCAGGCTGTCCAGCTGGTGTTGCAACTCCCGGCGCCGGGCTTCGTAACCGGCCCGGCCGTAGCCCAAACTGTAAGCGGCATGCAGCCCGGCCAGGGCGCCTTCCATCATAGCTGCCGAAGCTTCTTCCACCCCGGCCGCATCGCCGGCCACGTAGACTCCCGGTACGGTGGTCTGGAGGTTGGCATCGCGCAAAGGGACGTGCCCGCCCAACTGGGGCACGTAGGCCAGCCTGCAGCCGGCCTGGGCCAGCAGTTCCACCAGGGGTGAAAGGCCTACGGAAAGACAAATGGTGTCTACGGCGAAGTCCTTTTCCGTCCCCGGTACGGGTTGGCCCTGTTCATCCAGTTGCCAGATCACGGCCCCTTCCACTTCCCGCCCGCCGTAGGCCCGCTTGATGGTATGGCTGGTATAGATGGGCACTCCCGCCCGGCGCACCTTGGCCGCATGAACCCAGTAGGCGCCAATTCCCGGGGCAGCCTCCACAATGGCGGCTACCTCCATGCCGGCCTGCAGCAGCTGGTAGGTGACGATAACCCCGATATTGCCGGCGCCGACCATCAGGACCCGCTTTCCGGGCAGAATGCCGTAAACATTGACCAGTGTCTGTACCGCACCGGCACCATAAATGCCCGGCAGGTCATTGTTGGGGAAGGCCAGGGTTTTTTCCGATGCTCCCGTGGCCACAATTACCCGGGAAGGCTTCAGGTAAAAGACTCTCCCTTCCCGTTCCACCCCCAGTACGCCGTCTTCATAGAAACCAAAGACGGTGGCGCCGGTCAGGGCTTCAATTAGGGGATGGGATATAACCTGGCCGGTGAGTTCTGCAGCGATATTGATCCCCCGTTCCGAGGCCCTGTGGCTGCGGGAGCCGAAAAAACGGTGAGTTTGCTTGATTAGCTGGCCCCCAGGCCGGTCCTGGCGGTCTAAAAGGACCACCCGGGCACCGGCGTTTGCTGCTTCCAGGGCGGCACAGAGTCCGGCCGGACCGCCGCCAATGACTGCAATCTCTATAAAGCTAATTTCCTGCTGCATAAATAACTCCCTTTCCTTTCTGGCTTTCCACCACCATGCCCGGGCGCAGCTTTTCCACGCATATCCGCACGTTGGGTTCCCCGTTTACAATCATGAGACAGGAGGAACAGTTGCCGATGGCACAGAAAAGGCCCCGGGGGCGGTGGAGCACCGGGCTTTCCCGCATGACCCGGATGCCGGCGGCGTGCAGGGCCGCGGCAATAGTTTCCCCTTCGTAGCCTTCATACTCTTTGCCGTCAAAGGTAAACTTTATTTTTTTACCTCGCCTGAATTCCAAAACCGGGTGCTGCTCTATACGCATGGTCAAACCTCCATTTCAATTTACGAAAATTACATGACGATTTGCGAAGGTACAAATACCATACGCAAAAAGAATGCCAGGAAAAAACGTTTTTGCAGCCTGATATGGCCGAAAAAGAAAGTTATGTGTATAATAAATTGGACGATTTGTTTAGACAATTTGACAAAATTTAAACAGAGCCGGATAATTTGCCTGTCCTTCTTTGTGAGGATACCTGGCAGGAAAGTGCCGTTTTGTCGAGAATATTACCTTAACTGGCTTTACTCCGAAGGAAGGTGCACATTTTCATGGAAGACCGCTATCAAAGGGAGATAAACTACCTGCGGGTTTCGGTCACCGACCGCTGTAATTTACGCTGCCATTACTGCATGCCTCCCCAGGGTGTATCCGTCGTGCCCCGGAAGGAAATCCTTACCCTGGAAGAAATTGTCCGGGTGGTCCAGGCATCTACAAGGGTGGGAGTGAAAAAAGTGCGCCTTACCGGAGGGGAGCCTTTGGTACGCCGCGGGATAACCGGTCTTGTGCGGGCGCTGGCCGCCATACCGGAAATTGACGACCTGGCCCTCACCACCAACGGCATCCTGCTGGCCGCCCAGGCCGGCCAGTTAAAGGCCGCCGGTCTGCGCCGGGTAAACGTCAGCCTGGATACATTAAAACCCGAACGCTACAGTTACATTACCCGGGGAGGCCGGCTGGAAGCGGTATGGCAGGGAATTGAGAGGTCCCTGGAGCTGGGCCTTCATCCGGTTAAGCTAAATGTGGTGGTCGTGCGCGGATTTAATGATGATGAAATTTGCGATCTGGCCCGCCTTTCATTAGACCGGCCGCTGCACGTACGTTTCATTGAATTGATGCCCTTTGGAACAGCTGCCGGCGTTTCCAGGGAAGGCTATGTTTCCACGGCGGAAATCAGGGGGTGGATTGAGGAGGAACTGGGCCAGTTGCAGGAAGTGCGTAAGCTGACGGGTAGTGGGCCGGCACGTTACTACCGCCTGGCGGGGGCGGCGGGGACCATTGGGTTTATCAGTGCGGTGAGCGACCATTTCTGCGGACGGTGCAACCGCCTGCGTCTGACCGCCACCGGCGCTTTAAGACCGTGCCTTTTTCATGAATACGAAATTGATCTCAAAGGGCCTTTGCGCCGGGGGGCTACCCTGGATGAACTGGCTGAACTGGTAGCCCGGGCTGTCCGGGACAAGCCCGGCCAGCACCATTTAAACCAGGGGCAGTCCTGCTCCCGGAAAAACATGTCTCAAATTGGTGGGTAGGAGTTGGTAAGCAATATATGGAAGGCACGCCTTTAAACCATTTTGACTTCCAGGGCAAGGCTCACATGGTGGATGTAAGCGGGAAAGGGGATACCCTCCGGGAGGCGGTTGCCCGGGGGGAAGTGCTCATGCGCCCGGAAACCTTAAACATCATTGCCGGCGGTACTGCAGCCAAGGGAGATGTGCTGGGGGTAGCCCGGCTGGCCGGGATCATGGCCGCCAAAAAAACGCAGGAACTCATTCCCCTGGCCCATCCCATTCCTTTAACCAGTGTGCACGTGGATTTTCGCCTGCAGCCCCCTGACAGGGTGGAGATCCAGGCCCGGGTACGGACCACCGGCAGGACCGGGGTGGAAATGGAGGCCCTCACGGCCACAAGTGTGGCCGCCCTGACTATCTATGATATGTGCAAGGCCGTGGACCGGGCCATGATAATCCAGAATATCCGGCTGGTTAGCAAAAGAGGCGGCAAAAGCGGGGAATTCCGGCGGGAGGGAGAAGAAGAATGGGAGTAATCGTAGCAGTGTGCGCAAGCCCGGAAAAGGGCACGCGCAAAAAGAACATTGGTACCGGTATGCTGGTGGCCAATCACGGTCTGGAGGGGGATGCCCACGCCGGGCACTGGCACCGCCAGGTCAGCCTTCTGGCCATGGAGAGCATCCAAAAAATGCGTGAACTGGGTTTGGACGTTAATCCTGGTGATTTTGCCGAAAACATTACCACCGAGGGGATAGATCTGACCAGTCTGCCCGTGGGTACCCGGCTGGCCATCGGCCCTGAAGCCATTGGGGAGGTAACCCAGATCGGCAAGGCATGCCATTCTGCCTGTGAGATCCGCCGGCTGACCGGGGACTGCATTATGCCCCGGGAGGGCATCTTTGTGCGTATTCTTGCCGGCGGGCCGGTGAAGGTGGGAGACCGGATAGAAGTCCTTGAACCGGGGAGTAGTTCCGGGAGATGAAGAACATGTCCGGCCCGCCTGGAATATGCATCGTAGGAACTTCCAACGCAGGTAAGACCACTTTTCTGGAGAAGCTGATTGCGGAATTTGAACGGCGCGGCTACCGCGTGGGAACCATCAAGCACCACCATGGCGATTTTGAAATAGATAAGCCGGGGAAGGATACCTGGCGCCATGCCCGGGCCGGTGCCCGGGCGGTATGCATTTCCGCTCCCCGTAAAATTGCCGTCATCCGCCAGGTGGATGAAGAGTTGTCCCCGGAGCAAATCGTTCCTTTGCTTGGCCCGGTGGATATCGTCCTGGCGGAAGGATACAAAAAGGCGGACTGGCCCCAGATCGAGGTCTGCCCGCTCAAGGGATGCACCGCCCTGGTAGGGAGAAAGGACCGGCTTATTGCCCTGGTGGGCGATGGAGTTTCCCATTCTCAGCTCCCCTGTTTTGGTACTGACGAAACAGGAGCGGTGGCGGATCTGATTATCAATTTTCTGGGCCTTGAATAATCTCTTCTCTTGAAAGGGTGATAACAATGGCCGTGGTGGAAGTAAGCATCGTACCTATCGGTACCGCCGGTACCAGTTTGAGTGCCTATGTAGCCCGGTGTGTGGATGTCCTGCAGAGCGAAAAGAATATTCACTATCAGCTGACCCCCATGGGGACCATCATGGAAGGGGATCTGGATGTCATTTTTTCGGTGGTCCGCCGGATGCACGAAGTGCCCTTTAGCCAGGGGATTGCCCGGGTGGTAACCACCATTCGCATTGACGACCGGCGGGATAAGGAATTGACCATGGCTGGCAAAGTGTCAGCGGTGGAGGAAAAGCTCAAGTAAGTATTCAGTACAGCCGTTATGATAAGGACCCAGTACTCACTGGGATACTGGCTCTTCCTGAAACCAGATGTGTCAATTAAACCTGAAACACCAGGAGCAAAAGCCATACTTTGGTGAGTGCTGGGCCGCATCCCACCGGGTTCACTGAATATTTACAGTCAGGGGGGGGGTGGGCTTGAAATACTATCTTGATTTAATTAACGATCTGGAGAAAGGGAATATTGCTCCGGTCTATCTCTTTTACGGCGAGGAGGCATTTCTGCAGGAAAAGGCCGTCCAAAGGTTCCGGGAGAAACTTCTGATGCCCCCGGCAGGGGAATTCAACCTTGACATTCTGGACGGGGAAGAGGTCACCGAAGAGGATATTGCCTCGCGGGCACAAACCCCCCCTTTTATGGCCGGCTGGCGCCTGGTCGTGGTCCGCCATGCCCCCTTTTTTACCGGTTCTCCCGGTACCTCCGGCAAAAAGGGAACCAAAGCTTCCTCCCGGGATACGGAGACCCCTTTGCTGGCCTATGTGCGGCAGCCTGCCCCCACTACCTGCCTGATTTTTACCACCACTCATCCCGTAGATCAGCGGCGACGCCTTTTTAAATCGCTTAAAGAAACCGGCCGGGTAGTGGAATTTACCTACTTAAAAACCCGGGACCTGGTGCGCTGGCTGGAAAAACAGGCGCGCCTGGTCCACAAGACCATCACTCCAGCCGCCGCCGGGTTGCTGGTACGGCGGGTGGGTCCCAGCCTGTTTGTTTTGAGCCAGGAAATGGCAAAGTTAATTTCTTATACCGGTTCCAGGGAAACCATCCTGGAGGAAGACATTTATCGCCTCACCGTGCCGGTGCTGGAGGAGAATATTTTTAACGTGGTCGATGCTATCGGGGAAAGGCGGATCGGGGCGGCGCTGGAGGGCATCCGGGAGTTAATACGACAAGGGCAGACGGGTCCGGCTATTCTGGCCATGGTGGCCCGGCAGTTCCGCCTGATCCTGCAGGCCCTGGAACTAACCGCCGAAAAACGGCCGCCGGGTGAGGTGGCGGCAAAACTGGGAGTTCATCCCTTTGTCGCCCAAAAGATTTTAGCCCAGTCAGGCAATTTCACCCGGGAGCAGGTAGTCACGGCCTTGCAAAAACTTTTGGAACTGGACCGGGCGGTGAAGAGGGGCAGGTTGGAGTTTTACCCGGGCATCGAAATGTTCCTGCTGGAGATAGGCCTGGGAACCGTGGCGTAAAAAGGTACTAAAAAACCACCTCTACTACCGGGTGGTTTTTTTTTTGGGTCATTTTCAGATTGTTGTTCCGGGAGGAGTGCTTGGGCTTAACTTACCTGGCGGTTGAACCGTCTGGTCAGGCGGGATTTTTTACGGGCAGCAGTATTTTTATGTATGATACCCTTCGTTACCGCCTTGTCAATGGCCCTTAACGCCCGGCGCAAGAGTTCCCTCGTCTCCTCCACATTGACACCGGCTGACAGAGCCCGCTCAAACTTCTTAATGGCAGTGCGCAGGGCGGACTTCAGCTGCTTATTACGGAGGGTGCGCCTGCGGGTCACCTTCACCCTTTTTATGGCCGACCTGGTATTGGGCACCTTTCAGTCACCTCCCAACAGCCCTCATTTTACCACGGGTTTAAAAAAATTGCAAGGGCAACCGGTATAGCCAGCTGTTTTTTTGTCAAAGCTATGTTCGTAGCAAAAAAGAGGAGGTGATGCCATGATGCAGTGGATGGGAGTGATTGTAAGGTTTATCGTCTCGGCGCTGGTGCTCATTGTGGTGAGCTGGCTCTCCCCGGGTTTTGTGGTGCGCGGGGGGTTCGTAGGGGCACTGATTGCCGCGGTGGTTATTGCCGCGCTGGGTTATATTGTGGAAGCCCTCCTGGGCGACCGGATTTCACCCCAGAGCCGGGGCATAGTAGGTTTTATTACCGCGGCAGTAGTAATCTACGTCGCTCAGTTTATCATTCCCAACCTGCTCAGTGTTAATTTGCTGGGCGCGTTGATTGCCGCCTTCGTTATCGGACTTATAGATGCTGTAGTGCCTACAGTATTGCGCTAGGAGTTAACCACTTTTGCCTGCAGGCAGGGTTGGCTTCATAAAGATCTCCTCCCGGGCATAAAATGGTACGGGCAATCCGGGAGGGGATTTTTTATGTACCACGCTCTTTACCGCTACCGCTACCGCTACCGTCCCCGCTGGCTGTGGCATAAACTCTACGGTTTCCTGGTGGTTACCGGGATTATTTTTTCGCTCCTTACCCTGGTGGTGGGAACAGTGGGACAGGTCTTTTTAAACAGGGACCCCCGGCTGTTCCTGGAGGCCGCCATGCCCCATCACGCCGCCGGCGAACAGGGTGAAGGTGAGTTTGCAGGCTCGTTTTTTAGTTTATGGCCCGGTTTGGTTGACTCTTTTGCCCTGCCTGGGAAAGACCCCCGGGCATTGCTTCGTTCCCAGTTGCCCCTGCTGGCTTTTGTACCGGTAGAGCAGGAAGGGGAGGTAAACCCGGTAGAACCTGCCTCCGATGAACTTCCGGGTATGACCCGAAAGACCTCCGGGGAGTACCTGGTGGCCATTTATCACACCCACACCGGGGAAACCTACACGCTTACGGATGGTGTGGCCAGACTGGAGGGGAAAGAAGGAGGTGTGGTTAAGGTGGGGGAGATTATACGCCAGGAGCTGGAGTCCAAATACGGTATTTCCACCCTGCACATAAAAAAAATCCATGACCGGCAATATAGTTCATCATATGTGGAATCTGAGAAAACGGTGCGGGAAGTGTTACAGGAAGAGCCACAGCTGAAAGTGCTCCTGGACATCCACCGGGATGCCGGAAAGCCCCGCCGGGACTGTCTGGTCAAGGTGAAGGATATTGAGGCAGCTCCCATCCTCTTTGTCGTCGGTTCGGACGCCAGGGCGCCCTTTCCCACCTGGCGGCAGAATGAACAGTTTGCAAGACAGCTGGCCGCAGCCCTGGACAAAAAGTACCCCGGTTTATGTCAGGGGGTGCGGGTTAAGGAAGGACGTTACAATCAGTTTCTCCATCCCCGGGCGCTTTTGGTGGAGATTGGCAGCGCCAATAATACCACCGGGGAGGCACTGGCCGCGGCCCGCTTATTTGCCGAAGTGCTGGGGGAAGAGGTGCAAAAGTTGCTGGAAGCTGAGCCCGCCCAATCCGGCGCCGAATGAAAGGAAAACGGGATAATTTACCTCCCCCAACTATTCCTGGACGCTCAGCTTGCGCGCAAACGTGAGGAACCCGGTATGACCCACCATGCGGTGTTGGGGCCTTATAGCCCGGCCCTCTATGTGCCAGCCTCTAAGCATTACTTCTACGGTCTCAATCAAACCGAAAGTGCCTGCCTTTTGCAGGACAGTCACAAAAGTGCGAACCTGCATAATGGAAGGCAGGTAAGAACACAATATACCCCCGGGGATAAGGGCATTATCCACAGTCTTGACCGCCCGCCAGGGCTCCGGTACATCCAGGAGCACACGGTCAAATCCCGATTCCCCATTTGTTTCGTAAATGTCCCCGAGCCTGAGTTCGAGGTAAGACGGCAAGTCGCCAAAGTAAGCTTTAATGTTTTCCACGGCACAGTCAAGCATGTCCTGCCGAACGTCATAAGCTACCACTTTCCCGGCCGCCCCTACCTGCCTCAATACGGCGAGCAGGAGCGCCCCGCTGCCCACACCTCCCAGCAACACCCGGTCACCGGGCTGGACATCCGCCCACATCATGATAATGCCTAAATCCTTCGGGTAAATTATGCCGCTTTTGCGCGGCATCTTTACTATATAGTTCGAAAGAGTTGGGCAAAAAACATAGAGTTTCTTACCCTGTGAAGTTTTGACAACGCTGCCGGGTTCGCGCCCCAGCACTTCATCGTGTTCAATGTAACCCCAATATGTATGCAGGCGCTCTCCTGGAGTCAGACGCTGCAAAAATTGAACGCGGTGATCGGCGAAGACAACCAATTCTCCTTCTTTGAATGGCATAGCTACCACCTCCTGGCAGGTAATCCGGTTGATTCATCGCCGCTCGTATCACGCCAAACATTTACCTCTGGCATTTTTATTTTATCACACGCTGAAATCCCAGCGGGGAATGGTGGTGCTAAACTAGGACGGGCCCTACGGGGAATTTTTTAACACCAAAAGGTTTTTAAAAGTGATCTGGATCATACCCCCATTTCAGGATTACAATTATTTTAGAGGGGAGAAGAATGTTCCGTGGAGGTGACCCCCTGTGCCGGCTCCCCTTCCTAAAAATGATTATGCCCCTCAATTGGCGGTTGATCACGTTACCCCCCGGCAGGGCCTGCTGGCCAGAATCTGGACCGCCAGCAAGTGCCCGGCCCGTCCCAGCACCAGTGATATGTTCTGGTGCATCCTGGGCAGCCTTCTTGGCCTGGGCATTGTTTCTTTTCTAGCCTTTCATTATCAATTGCCCCTGCTGGTCGCCCCCTTTGGTGCCACGGCGGCGCTCATTTACGGTACCTGTACCAGCCCTTTTGCCCAGCCCCGTAATGTCCTGGGGGGCCACGTAATCAGCGCGTTTGTGGGAGTACTGGTTTACCAGTTAATGGGTACCACATGGCTTTCAGTTACACTGGGCGTAAGTCTGGCCATTTTACTGATGCTTTTTACCCGTACGATGCATCCGCCGGGAGGGGCTACTGCCCTGACTGCTATTTTAAATGGCCAGGGGTTTATGTTTATTTTGGAACCGGTATTGCTTGGTACGGTTGTGTTGCTTGGCGTCGCTCTGCTGGTACACCGGTGCCGGGGAGGCGGTTGTTACCCTACATACTGGTTTTAAGAAATTTTAAGGGGCAAAGCAAAAAGACTACCTGACCGGTTTTGCTGGCGGGTGGTCTTTTTTTGTCCAGGTATAAACCCGCCTTTATCGCTCAATACTGGAAAATGGGAAGTGATACCATGGGATTTAGCTGGTGGAGGACGGTCGTTACCCTGGGAATTTTTCTGGGTCTGGTCATCTTCGGCCTGGAGGTAGTGGTGGCGGGGTATAATCAATTTATTTTGCCCCCTGAACCCCTGCATCTGGGGCAAGTTATGAAAGATGTCGTGGAATATCTTCAGCAACCGTGGCTTGACCGGTACCTGAATTTAATGAGGGAACTCATCATGACGTATGAGGAGAGGCTACGCTTTTAGCGCGTATGAGATGAGTAAAGTATCCTTTTCACCGTCAGAAATTGATGTTATAATAAGGCTTTGAGAGATTTGGGATGGTGATGTTGAATGGGGAGAGAACACATCCGCAATTTTTGCATAATTGCCCATATTGATCACGGCAAGTCCACCCTGGCCGACAGGCTTTTGGAATATACCGGAGCCATCAGCCCCCGGGAAATGACCGACCAGGTGCTGGATCAAATGGACCTGGAACGGGAGCGGGGCATAACCATCAAGCTCCAGGCCGTACGCCTTATCTTTCAGGCTGAAGATGGGATGGAATACCAGTTAAACCTGATTGATACTCCCGGGCACGTGGATTTTTCCTACGAAGTGTCCCGCAGCCTGGCAGCGTGCGAGGGGGCCCTGCTGGTGGTGGATGCGGCCCAGGGCATCGAGGCGCAAACCCTGGCCAACGTGTATCTGGCCATTGAAAACAACCTGGAGATTATTCCGGTGATTAATAAAATTGACCTGCCCGCGGCCGATCCCGAAAGGGTCAAGCGGGAAATTGAGGACGTAATCGGTCTTGATGCTTCCGAGGCCATTTTGGTTTCGGCCAAGTTTGGGACCGGGGTAAAAGAGTTGTTGGAAGCCATTGTGCGGCGCATACCGCCTCCCGGCGGTGATCCCGCTGCACCTTTAAAAGCTCTCATTTTCGACTCCCATTACGACCCCTATAAAGGGGTTATTGCCTATGTGCGGGTAGTGGATGGCCACCTGGAAGAGGGTATGCACATAAAGATGATGTCCACCGGGAAGGAGTTTGAGGTCAGCGAGGTGGGCATCTTTAAGCCGGCCATGACTCCCACCGGACGGCTGGATACGGGTCAGGTGGGATATGTGGCTGCAGGCATAAAAAATGTCAGGGACACACGGGTGGGCGACACCATCACCGATGCTACCCGCCCGGCGGCCGAACCTTTGCCCGGTTACCGCAAGGTTACCCCCATGGTTTACTGCGGCCTTTATCCCGTGGATACGGTGGATTACGGCGACCTGCGGGACGCCCTGGAAAAACTGAAGCTCAACGATGCGTCCCTGGTCTATGAGCCGGAAACATCCGAAGCTTTAGGTTTTGGTTTCCGCTGTGGTTTCCTGGGGCTGTTGCATATGGAGATTGTCCAGGAGCGCCTGGAACGGGAGTACGGCTTGAATTTAATTACTACCGCGCCCAGCGTCGTGTACCGGGTTATCACCACGGGCGGGGAAGAGCTTTATATCGACAACCCCACCAGGATGCCTCCGGCGGGTAAGGTGGCCCGGATGGAGGAACCCTTTGTTACCGCCACCATTATGGTGCCCAAGGACCATGTGGGGTCGGTGATGGACCTGGCCCAGGAACGGCGAGGCACTTTTAAAACCATGGAGTACCTGGGCGAAAACCGGGTCATGCTGGTCTATGACCTGCCCCTTTCCGAGATCATATTCGATTTCTTCGACCAGCTCAAGTCTCGCACCCGGGGATACGCTTCCCTGGACTACGAACTGGCCGGGTACCGGGAAAGCGACCTGGTTAAACTGGACATCCTGATTAACGGCGAGCCGGTGGATGCTTTGACCTGTATTGTCCACCGGGACAAGGCCTACTACCGGGGCCGGCAACTGGTGGAAAAATTGCGCAGTTTGATCCCCCGGCAGCTTTTTGATGTGCCCGTCCAGGCGGCCATTGGCAGTCGGGTCATTGCCCGGGAAACCATTAAGGCCCGGCGCAAGGACGTGCTGGCCAAGTGTTACGGTGGCGACGTAACCCGCAAGCGCAAGCTTCTAGAAAAACAAAAGGAAGGCAAAAAGCGCATGAAGCAGGTGGGCAACGTAGAAATTCCCCAGGAGGCCTTTATGGCGGTGCTGAGCATAGAAGAGAGGTAAATGGGGAGTGAGCCCGTGGCCATCAGCCTGTACATTCACGTACCCTTTTGTATTCGCAAATGCCGGTACTGCGACTTTGTTTCCTATGCCTATGACCCGGAAGCCGCCCGCCGGTACCGGGTCGCTCTTTTGCGGGAAATGGCCCTGTACCAGGAGCGGCTAGCCCCGCAGGAGAGGCGGCTACAGACCATTTTCATCGGCGGGGGCACCCCCACCTGTCTGCCGGAGGAAGACCTGGCAGCCATTCTGGAAGGATGCAGCCGTTATTTTCAGTGGCTTTCCGGGGTGGAGGTGACCGTGGAGGCCAATCCCGGCACGGTGGATTTATCAAAGCTAAAGACCTTGCGCTACGCCGGTGTCAACCGCCTTTCCCTGGGGGTGCAGACCTGTTCGGACCACCTTTTAAGCTTGCTTGGAAGGTTACATGATTTTACCCAGGCGGTAGAGGCGGTGCAGCTGGCCCGCCGGGCCGGTTTTGACAATCTTAACCTGGATCTTATCTTTGCCATACCCGGCCAAACCATGGCAGACTGGCAACACTGCCTTAATAGAATTTTGGCCTTACAGCCGGAGCATATTTCCGCCTACTCCCTGCAAATAGAGGAAGGCACCCCGCTGGCCCGGGCGGTGGCAGAAGGCCGTGTCATTCCCTGTGACGAGGAAACCGAGCTGGCCATGTACCGGGAGGTAATCAACTTTCTGACGGCCCGAGGTTACGAACATTATGAGATCTCTAATTTTGCCCGCCCGGGCTACCGTTGCCGGCATAATTTAACCTACTGGCACAACGAGCCCTATCTTGGCCTGGGTCCGGCAGCCCATTCCTACCTGGGGGACGGGCGCTTTTATAATGCCGGTTCCCTGGAGGAATACGAGGCGCGCCTTTTGGCCGGGGAACTCCCGGTGGCGGGCTGCGAGCAATTGTCCCGGACCACCATGATGGCTGAAACGGTAATTCTGGGCCTCCGCCTTATAGAGGGACTGGATCTGGAGAAATTTGCAGCCCGTTTTGGGAAAAATATTGAAGAGGTTTTTGGTGAGCAGATAAAAAAATTGAACAGTTTGGGCCTATTGGAAATTAATTCCGGGTGCCTGGGGTTGACTTCGCGGGGTTTACCCCTGGCCAATGCTGTCTTTCGGGAGTTTGTGTTACCTTGACAAATGTTCAGCCCGGTGCTATGTTTAACTTAAAAGGGTTTAGCACTCAGCACAATCGAGTGCTAACAAAGGGGGTGTTAAGGGTGAGAATGGATGCCCGCAAGCAGGATATCCTTCTGGCCATTATCACCGATTACATTGCCACCGCTGAACCGGTGGGTTCCCGCACTATAGCCCGGAAATACCGGCTGGGTATCAGTCCGGCCACCATCCGCAATGAAATGGCCGATCTGGAGGAGATGGGTTATATTGAACAACCCCATACCTCTGCCGGACGAATTCCTTCGGAGTTAGGATACCGGTATTACGTGGATTATTTGATGAAACGGCGGGAACTAACCGCCGAGGAAGAAGAGTTGATCCGCAAAAGCTATCACCAAAAAGTGCGGGATGTGGGAGAGGTAATTCAACGCACAGGACAATTACTGTCCCAGTTGACCCAGTACGCCGCCATGGTGCTGCCGCCCAAAATCGGCACCAGCAGCTTTAAATACATTCGCCTGGTTCAACTGGGTCCCGAGCAGGCCATGCTGGTCGCCATTATGGATAGCGGCACCGTGCACCACCGGATTATTGATATACCCAGTGGCATAACCTCCGGGGACCTGGAAACCATCTCCGCGGTGCTGAATGCCAAACTTCAGGGCCGCACCATGGACAGCATTAAGCTCACCCTGGTGAAGGAAATTTATTTTGAACTGGCCAAGCAAAAGCACATTATTGAACTGGCCATGGAACTATTGCAGGACAGCCTGACCAGGCAGCCGGAGGACAGAATATATCTTGGCGGGATCCTAAATATACTAAATCAACCGGAATTCCATAATGTGGAGAAGGTTAAAACCTTGCTCAGCCTGCTGGAACAGGAAAGTCTTCTGTGCAATTTATTAGCTGACGATGTGGGCAAAGAAGGCGTTACCGTGCGCATTGGCCGGGAGATCCGCTGCCGGCAGATGAGCAACTGCAGTATGGTCGTGGCCACCTACCGGTTGAAAGGGAAGCCCGTTGGGTCTATTGGCGTTTTGGGTCCGACCCGCATGGATTACGCCAGGGTGGTCACCGTAGTGGAATGTTTGACCAAAAACCTTTCCCGTGCCCTGGAAGATCTCCTGGGCGGTGGGGACAAATAAGGGGGAGCGGGTTTTGAGTCTCAAGCAGCAGGCCAGCACGGGCACGGAAGTGGATGAGCGGCTGGCGGCCCTGGTCACCAATGCCAACGCCATTCGTGCCATTGCTTCGGCAGTAGAGGGTACCCTGGGGCCAAAGGGCCTGGATACCATGCTGGTGGATAAGTTTGGTGAAGTGGTCATCACCAACGACGGGGTAACCATCCTCACCATGATGGAGGCCAATCATCCCGCGGCCCGGATGTTAATCAATATTGCCAGGGCCCAGCAGGAGGAAATTGGCGACGGTACCACCACCGCTACCGTAATGGCCGGGGCCATGGTTGGTGCCGGGGTGGAGCAGGTGGCCCGGGGAGTGCCGGTAGCCCGGGTTATTGAGGGCATCCGGGCGGGAGTAAAGCGGGGCCTGGAGGTTATGATGCAAAAGGCCCGGCCGGTGGCAGATCTGGACGACCCATTAATCTATCAAGTTGCCCTGGTGGCCGGCCGGGGGCACGAGGATATTGCGGCCCTGGTGGTTCAGGCAGCCAGGATGATTGGCCGGGAAAAGCTCTTAGACCGGGCCTTTCGCTTTTCCGATACGGTTATGGCCGAAGAAGGTGCCGATAACCAGGTTTTTATGGGCGTGATTGTGAACAAGGAGCCCATGAACCGCCAGATGCCCCGGGAATTGACGAATGTTGGGGTGCTGGTAATTGATGATGCCCTGGAGCCGGAGGAAATAGAGGAGGAAGCCCTGGCCACCGAAGCCGGCTTTGCCCGTTACATGGAGTTGCAGAATCAGTTCCGGGAAAACATACAGAAAATTATTGACCTGCAGGTGGGACTGGTGCTGGCCGACCGGGGCGTCCATGACGTTGCCGAAGAAATGCTTACCGATGCCGGCATCATGGTCGTCCAGAGGGTGGCCAACAAAGAGCTCCGCCGTGTGGCGGAACACACCGGGGCGCGGATGATCAAGCGCACCGGGTTGAAGAAGGATTTGGAACAGATCAAGCAGTGCCTCGGCCGTTGCCGCCGGGTTTTTCATGATGAAAAGCTGGAACAGGTCTGGATTCAGGATGGCAGCGGCAAGCCAATGGCTACGGTGCTGGTGGGTGCCGCTACCGCCGAGGTGGTAGGGGAAAGGGAGCGCATTGCCAGGGATGCCGCTTCCGCCGTACAGGCAGCCGTGAGGGGAGGAGTCGTCCCCGGCGGGGGAGCTTTAGAGCTGGCCGTGGCCCGGGAGGTGGAAAAGGTCCGGGCCTCCATGCGCGGCATGACCGCCTACGGGGTGGATTGCGTGGTGGAAGCTTTGAAACGCCCCCTGGCCCAGATTGTGGCCAATGCTGGCTTCAACCCCCTGGAAAAGATTGGCGATGTCATGGCCGCTCAGGTGGAGACGGGAAACGATGCCCTGGCCGTGGATTGCGATACCGGCCAGGTGGCGGATATGTATGAGCTGGGAGTAGTAGACCCCGTTTTGGTGAAGACTTACGCCTTTAAAGCCGCCGGGGAGATTGCCGAAGCCATTTTACGGATTGATACCATCATCAAGAAGCGGGAAGACAGGGAGGCAAACCCGAAACAAGCGACGGACTTATAACTGGCGAGGTGACGGAGATGGAAGGACAAAAAGTCCCTCAAGATATAGAGGCTAAGGAAACCTGGCCTGATGGTGCCGCCCAGGAAAGCCCACCGGCAGGGGAATCCGGCAGTGAAGCCCAAAATGCCCCTGCCGGTCAAGACGGTTTGCCGGACGATGGACAGCAGCCGGCGGGTGAATCCCGGCAGGAAGTGGATGTGAAGGAGCTGGAGCGACGCCTGGCCGAACAAACGGCCCTGGCCCAGGATTATTTCCAGCGCCTGGCAAGGATGCAGGCCGATTTTGAAAATTACCGGCGCCGCATGAACCGGGAGCGGGAGGAATGGTTTAAATATGCTTCCCAGCCCCTGGTGGCGGAGCTGTTGTCCGTACTGGATAACTTTGAGCGGGCACTGGCGGCCCGGGAGGAGGACCCCGCCCGGGTGGTGGCGGGGGTGGAAATGATCTACCGCCAGCTGAAGGAAATTCTTGCCAGAGAGGGACTTTCTCCCGTGCCGGCGGTAAATGAACCCTTTGATCCTGCCAAACACGAGGCAATCATGCAGGAAGAAACCGATGCTTACCCGGACAACACCGTCATAGAGGAACTGCGCCGGGGTTACTATTTTAAGGACCGGCTGTTGCGGCCGGCCATGGTCAAGGTGGCCCGGGCGGTGTCCTCGCCGGAGGAGCAAAATCAAGGGCAGGAAAAAGAAAACAAAGAGAACAACCAGACCAACAGTGTCTGTTAAGGAGGGGAATTTATAGATGGGGAAGGTTATAGGTATTGACCTTGGTACTACCAACTCCTGTATGGCTGTCATGGAAGGCGGCGAGGTAATCGTTATTTCCAACGCCGAGGGAGAACGCATTACTCCTTCGGTGGTTGGTTTTACGAAAACTGGCGAGCGCCTGGTGGGTCAGCTGGCCAAACGCCAGGCCGTAAGCAACCCGGAACGAACTATCAGGTCCATCAAGCGGCACATGGGTACCAATTACAGGGTAAAAATTGATGATAAGGAATATACCCCCGAGGAAATCTCGGCCATGATTCTGCAGAAACTAAAGGCTGACGCCGAGGCCTACCTGGGGGAAAAGGTGGAAAAGGCGGTTATTACCGTACCCGCTTACTTTACCGATTCCCAGCGGCAGGCCACCAAGGACGCAGGTAGAATTGCCGGCCTTGAGGTGCTGCGCATTATCAACGAGCCTACCGCTGCCGCCCTGGCCTACGGGCTGGACAAGGAGGAGGACCAGACCATCCTGGTGTTCGACCTGGGTGGAGGTACCTTCGACGTATCCATACTGGAGCTGGGCGACGGCGTCTTTGAAGTGAAGGCCACCAGCGGAAACAACCGCCTGGGCGGCGACGACTTCGACCAGCGGATCATGGACTGGCTGATCGAGCAGTTCAAGAAAGAGACGGGCATTGATCTGCGCAGCGACCGCATGGCCATGCAGCGGCTGAAGGAAGCTGCGGAAAAGGCCAAAATTGAACTGAGCAGTGTCACTACCACCAATATTAACCTGCCCTTTATTTCCGCCGATGCCAGCGGTCCCAAGCACCTGGATGTGACCCTTACCCGGGCCAAGTTTGAAGAACTGACCGCCGATCTGGTGGAGATGACCATGGGTCCCACCCGGCAGGCCCTGGCGGATGCCGGCCTTGAGCCCAAGGACATCCACAAGGTGATCCTGGTGGGCGGTTCCACCCGGATTCCGGCGGTCCAGGAAGCCATACGCAAGTTTCTGGGCAAGGAGCCCTACAAGGGGATCAACCCGGACGAGTGTGTGGCCATTGGGGCGGCCATTCAGGCCGCAGTGCTGGCCGGCGAGGTCAAAGACGTGCTGCTTCTGGACGTAACGCCCCTCTCCCTGGGCATTGAAACCCTGGGCGGCGTCTTTACCAAGATCATTGAGCGGAATACCACCATTCCCACTTCCAAGAGCCAGATCTTCACCACCGCCGCCGACGGCCAGACCACGGTGGAAATCCATGTGCTCCAGGGCGAACGCCCGATGGCGGCCGACAACAAGACCCTGGGACGGTTTACCCTTACCGGTATTCCCCCGGCACCACGGGGAGTACCGCAAATTGAAGTTAAGTTTGATATCGACGTAAACGGCATTGTCAACGTTTCCGCCAAGGATCTGGCCACCGGCAAGGCCCAGAGCATTACCATCAGCGGCACTTCCCGGCTCTCGGAAGAAGAAATCCAGCGCATGGTTAAAGATGCGGAAAGACATGCCGAGGAAGACCGCAGGCGAAAAGAAGAGGCGGAACTGCGTAACCAGGCGGACAGCATGATTTACCAGGCTGAAAAAACCATTAAGGACCTTGGAGACAAGGCCGATAAGGCCAAGGTGGAAGAAGTGAAGAAGGCCGTGGAAAGGCTGAAAGAAGCCCTGGGCGGAAAGGACATGCAGCTCATCAAATCCCGCATCGATGAACTGACCAAGCCCCTTTATGAATTGTCCGCCCTTCTTTACCAGCAGCATGCCCAGCAGGCCCAGGCCGGCGGTGGCGGCGCTGCCGGTTCCGGGGGCGAAAAAGTGGTGGATGCTGATTACGAGATTAAAGACGATCAGAAGTAATTGGCAGTAGCCGCAGCAATATTGTATAATACTAGCGGATGTGCTTTCGCGTCGCAATTTGTTGTGCGATTTCTTCTGGCCGGTGGTTTATAAAGACGACTGCCGGCCAGGTTTGCATTGTTACCAGGAGGCGTTTGGCAATACAAGAAGGTATAGTCAGGTGGTGGTAACGCCATGGCAAAGCGTGACTACTACGAAATCCTGGGAGTATCACGGGACGCCACGCAGGAAGAAATCAAAAAAGCTTATCGCAAACTGGCCCGGCAGTACCACCCCGACGCCAATCCCAACGATAAGGATGCGGAGGCCAAGTTTAAGGAAATAACTGAAGCCTACGAAGTTTTGAGCGACCCGGAGAAAAGGGCTCAGTATGACCGCTTTGGCCATGCCGCCACCGGTAATCAAGGATTTGGCGGGTTCGAGGGGTTTGGTGGTTTTGGCGGTTTTGGTACCGATTTTGGAGGCCTTGGGGATATTTTCGACATGTTCTTTGGCGGGTCCACCCGGCACAGGCGCGGTCCGGAAAAAGGCGAGGACATCCGGGTGGATCTGGAGCTGTCCTTTAAAGAGGCCGCCTTTGGTCTGGAGAAGGATATCCGGGTACCCCGCATGGAGCCCTGCAGCACCTGTGACGGTACCGGGGCCGCTCCCGGGACCCGTCCTGTGACCTGTCCCGTGTGCGGAGGTTCCGGTCAGATTCAATTTGCCCAGAGTACACCCTTCGGGCGTATTTTCCAATCCCGCACCTGTGACCGTTGCCGCGGTGCAGGCCGCATTATCGAAAAGCCCTGCGCCAACTGTCACGGCAGCGGACAGCTCCGCCGTACCCGGACCATCCACATCAAGATTCCCGCCGGTGTGGACGACGGGACGAGGCTGCGGGTGGCCGGCGAGGGAGAGGCCGGCTTAAGGGGTGGACCGCCGGGAGATCTGTATATTTACATCCGCGTCCGGCCCCACAAGATCTTTAAGCGTGAGGGCAACGATGTGATCATGGAACTGCCCATTTCCTTTGCCCAGGCTGCCCTGGGAGATGAGGTGGAAGTACCTACACTTGAAGGCAAGGCAACCATACGTATTCCCGAGGGCACCCAGCACGGCACCGTCTTCCGCCTGCGGGGTAAGGGTATTCCCGACCTGAGCGGGTACGGACGGGGTGACCAGCTGGTCCGGGTCAAGGTGATGGTTCCCACCAGGCTTACCGAGGAACAGAAGAAGCTGTTACGTCAGTTTGCCCGGTTGAGCGGGGAGAACCCGGCCGGGGTGGAAAAGGGTTTCTTTGATAAAGTCAGGGACGCCTTTATGGGTTAATGGGAGGCCGGTTAATTTGCAGTGGTTGGAAATTGCTATCACTACGCCTGCCGAGTGGGTGGAGGCGGTAAGCAATATGTTTATTGAATTGGGTACCGGCGGGGTGGCCATTGAGGACCCCGCCCTCTTTTCTTTATATTTGCAGGAACCGCAGGATGAGGTGGCTCTGGACCCTCTATCCTTGCCGCGGGAGCCGGTGGTGAAGGCTTACCTGCCCGTGGATGAAAATTTGGACGCCCGTTTGGCCGCCCTGAAAGAGCGGCTTACCGCTGTGGCCGGTGAGGGTATCTTTAACATAAACACTAAAAAGATCAGGGAAGAGGATTGGGCCTGTTCCTGGAAGGCTTATTATAAGCCCGTTTGTGTGGGCAGGAAACTGGTGGTGAAACCCGCCTGGGAAGAATACCGGGCCCTCGCGGGCCAGGTAGTGATCGAAATGGACCCGGGGATGGCCTTTGGCTGCGGCACCCACCCCAGCACGCGCCTTTGTCTTTCCCTGCTGGAGGATGTCCTGGCCGGCGGTGAAGTGGTGGTGGATGTGGGTACGGGTTCGGGCATCCTGGCCATTGCCGCCGCCCTGCTGGGTGCCCGCCGGGTGGTGGCGGTGGACAACGACCCGGTGGCCGTGGCGGCCGCCCGGCAAAATGTAGAGCAAAACCGGGTGCAGGACCTGGTGGAGGTCGTGTGCGGCGATTTACTGGCCAATATTGAAGGCCCCGTGGATGTGGTGGTGGCCAATATCGTGGCCGATGTGATTATTCGCCTGGCCCTCCAGGCGCGGAAGATTCTAAAACCCGACGGCCTCTTTATTGCCTCAGGTATCATCAAGGGACGGGAGCATGATGTCGCTGGCGCCCTGCATTCTCACGGTTTTGAGATTATAGATCGGCGCTGCAGTGGCGAGTGGCATGCCCTGCTGGCCCGTGGGGGGTGCCGGCCATAGGTTATTTCTTTGTTTCCCCGGAGCAGATCACCGGGGGACGGGTGACCATTACCGGGCCCGATGTGGTGCATATTTCCCGGGTGTTGCGCCTTGGACCCGGGGACGTGATCACGGTTATGGACGGGCGGGGCAAGGGGTACCGGGTGAGGTTGACCGGCATCACCGGAACTGCCGTCGAAGGGGTGATCCTGGAGCAATTTATCCCCGGAGGAGAAGCTCCCCTGAAGGTGACCCTGGTCCAGGGGCTTTCCAAGGGCGACAAAATGGACATAATTATACAAAAGAGCACCGAGCTCGGCGTATCCTGTGTTGTTCCTTTAGCCTGCCGCCGTTCCGTGGTCCGGCTTACCCCGGCCAAGGCCCGGGAACGCCAGCAGCGCTGGCAGCGGATAGCCCTAGAAGCGGCCAAGCAGTCCCGCCGGGCAATAGTGCCCCGGGTCACCGAAGTTATGGACCTGCCGGCAGTGCTTGACCTCATATCCCCGGGTGCCCTGGCCCTGATGCCCTGGGAGGAAGAACGAGAGCTTTCCCTGAAAGCAGCCCTCAGAGGGCAGTCCTGCGGGGAAGTGTTTATCTTCATCGGTCCTGAGGGCGGGTTTGCTGCCGGGGAAGTGGCCGTGGCCAGGGAAAGGGGTGTGCTTTCCGTTTCCCTGGGCCCGCGAATTCTGCGCACGGAAACGGCAGGACTGGCCACACTAACTATGATTCTTTATGAGCTGGGGGACCTGGGCGGGTATCCAGCAGGTACTGACCGGTGAAATTAACCGTGGGGGGTGAATGGCCGTGCCCAGAACTGTAGCCGTGACCACCCTGGGATGCAAGGTTAATCAATATGAGTCAGCAGCCCTGGTCACCCTGTTCCGGGAGCGGGGCTATAAAGTTGTGGACTTCAGCGAACCGGCGGACATTTATGTCATCAACACCTGTACGGTTACCCACCTGGGGGACCGCAAGTCAAGGCAGCTTATCCGGCGGGCCACGCGAAACAACCCCCATGCCCGCGTGGTGGTAACCGGCTGTTACGCCCAGACCTCTCCCGAAGAGGTGCTCTCCATCCCCGGTGTGGACCTGGTGGTGGGGACAAGGGACAAATCCCGCATTGTGGATCTGGTGGAGGAACTGGAAAGCCGTAAGGAAGGGCCGCTGGCCGTGGTACGGGATGTTTTTGCTGACCAGGATTACGAGGAACTGCCCGTACCGGCGCTACCCTCCCGGGTGCGGGCCTTTTTAAAAATCCAGGAAGGGTGCAATAATTATTGCGCCTACTGCATTATTCCCTATGCCCGGGGACCGCTGCGCAGCCGGGATCCGGAAAATGTCCTGGCCGAAGCCAGGAGGCTGGTAGCCGGGGGCTTTAAGGAACTGGTGCTCACCGGCATTCATACCGGGGCTTACGGCCAGGACCGGCCCGGCGACCTGGATCTGGCCGGCCTGGTGGAACGCCTGGCTGAAATTCCGGGGTTGGTGCGCCTGCGCCTCAGTTCGGTGGAACCGATGGACATTACAGATAAACTGGTGGATACAATGGCTACCAGGCCCAATGTCTGCCGCCACCTGCATATCCCCCTGCAAAGCGGCGATGATACGGTCCTGGCCCGTATGCGCCGTCACTATACCACGGCCTGGTTTCGTGAGCTGGTCCAAAGAGTGAGGGAGCGCATGCCCGGCATAGCCATTACCACCGACATTATTGTAGGTTTCCCCGGGGAAACCGACGGCCAGTTTGAAAATACGTTTAATTTTGTGCGCGAGATGGCTCTTGCCCGGCTGCATGTTTTCAAGTATTCCCCCCGGCAGGGTACGGCCGCGGCTTCCTTTCCCGACCAGATCAGTGCTCCGGTGAAAGAAGCGCGGAGCCGCCGGTTGATTGCCCTGGGAGATGAGCTCGCCCGCTCCTTTGCCGCCAAACATATTGGCCAGGAGGTCCAGGTGCTGGTGGAAGAAGAGTTGCCGGAAAAAGAAGGTTTCTTTGCCGGCCTTACCGATAATTACCTGCGGGTAATTTTTCCGGCCCGGAAAAATCTTGTGGGTGAGCTGGTAACGGTGCGGGTGGAAGGGATAGAAGGTGCAGATTTAAAAGGAATGATAATTTAAGTTTTAGCCGGCAGGATTTAATTCTTTCGATGTTGAATAAAATATCGTTGTTACTATTTACGGGAGGGAGGTGGCATGATGCAGGATTGCGTTTTCTGCAAGATCGTGAAAAAGGAGATTCCCGCCGAGATAGTTTATGAAGATGAGCACGTGATGGCCTTTAAAGATATCCACCCGGCGGCTCCTGTCCACATCTTGCTCATTCCGAAAAAACACATCTCCACCTTCTTCGACCTGACGGATGAAGACGTTTCCATAATCGGCCGTGTTCAGCTGGCGGCAGCCCGGGTCGCTAAGCAGTTGAACCTGGAAGAAAAGGGATTTCGGTTGGTCAGCAACTGCAAGGAAGATGCCGGCCAGCTGATTTTCCATATTCATTATCATTTGCTGGGGGGTAGAGCGCTGCAGTGGCCACCGGGCTAGTTGACGTAACTATGGAAAGCAGGCTATAATAACAGGGTATTTGCAATTTCGGGTTGGAGGTTTTTGCACTCATATGAATAGCCTTACAGCCTGGCGGAGGGAGGGAAAAAAGCAGTGCCAGAAGTACGTGTTGGTAAGAATGAGACCCTGGATAGCGCCCTCCGTCGCTTCAAGCGTTCCTGTCAGAAAGCCGGCGTCTTAGCCGAAGCAAGACGGCATGAACATTACGAAAAACCCAGTGTGCGGCGCAAGAAAAAATCCGAAGCGGCCAGAAGGCGTAAGTACCGTTAATTGCCTGGCTGGACCGCACATGTGGCGTCAGCAGGAGAAGCCCGGTGCTGGATCAAAGCACGCCGGGCATTTTTACACCTTCTACGGCTGCCGTCCCGGCGTTGCGGATCTCCCCGGGGCTTTAACGGATGGGGGGTGATCCAAAGATTATGTCTGGTCAACTTTTAACCTGGCTCTCGGTACTGGCTTTTTTGCTGGGCTTTATTGCCCTGGTGCTTGAAATTTTCGTCGTTCCGGGCTTTGGCGTGGCGGGGATGGCCGGGATCATTCTCCTGGCCTGGGGGGTATTGTTGCTGGCGGTGGATTTTACCCAGGCCACGGCTGCGCTGGTGGTGGCCCTGGCCCTTACGATAGTGGTATTTTTCCTGGGGCTTAAATTTATGTCCCGGCTTAACCTTTGGCAGCGTTTAACCCTGGGTACCAGGCTGGAGAAAGATGAGGGCTATGTTGCCGGACAGGTGGACCTGGGGCACCTGGTGGACCTTACGGGGGTGGCGTTAACCCCCCTGCGGCCCGCGGGGACGGCGGAAATTGCCGGCCGGCGGCTGGATGTGGTTACCAGCGGGGAATACATCCCCGCCGGGGCGAAAGTGCAGGTGGTGCGGGTGGAAGGGAGCCGGGTGGTGGTACGCCGGACAGACTACATTTAGCGATATTGCACAAGCTAAATATAAGCCGGGATGGCAGGTAGTGTTTCTTCACTGCAAGGACAGAAGTAGCCGGAGCCAGTTACCATACTACGCTTTTAATTAATTTACAGGAGGTGCTCGATGTTTACTCTGCTTGGACTTTCCACAATTATCTTCTTCCTGCTCATATTAATCGGCGTGGCGGTGATTTTCAGTTTCATCCCCGTAGGCCTGTGGATTTCCGCCCTGGCCGCAGGAGTCAAAATTGGCATTTTCACCCTGGTGGGCATGCGCCTGCGGCGGGTTCCGCCGGCAAAAATTGTCGGCCCGTTGATTAAGGCCGACAAGGCCGGCCTCAATGTAACCGTTAACCAGCTGGAAGCCCATTACCTCGCCGGGGGTAATGTGGACCGGGTGGTTGATGCCCTCATTGCCGCCGAGCGGGCCGACATTCCCCTCACCTTTGAGCGGGCCGCGGCCATCGATCTGGCCGGGCGCAATGTCCTGGAAGCGGTGCAGATGAGCGTCAACCCCAAGGTGATTCAAACCCCCATGGTATCTGCCGTGGCCAAGGACGGCATTGAGGTCAAGGTTATCGCCCGGGTCACGGTGCGGGCCAATATCGACCGCCTTGTGGGTGGTGCCGGTGAAGAAACCATCCTGGCCCGGGTTGGCGAGGGCGTGGTGACTACAGTGGGCAGCGCGGAAAGCCACAAGCACGTGCTGGAAAACCCGGACTCCATTTCCCGGACCGTGCTGGGGAAGGGCCTGGATGCCGGTACGGCTTTCGAAATCCTTTCCATTGATATTGCCGACGTGGATGTGGGGCGGAACATCGGTGCCCAGTTGCAAATCGACCAGGCGGAAGCCGACAAGCGCATTGCCCAGGCCAAGGCAGAGGAGCGGCGGGCCATGGCCGTGGCCAAAGAGCAGGAGATGCGGGCCATGGTGGAGGAAATGCGCGCCCGGGTGGTGGAAGCGGAAGCGGAAGTGCCCCGGGCCATGGCCGAGGCTTTACGCCAGGGCAAACTGGGTGTCATGGATTACTACAACATGCAAAACCTGCTGGCCGATACCCGTATGCGTGAGGGTCTGGCCAGAATGGGCGGCGAACCGGGTGAGCCCGGCGAGTCCTCCATGAAAGGAAAGGAACGCTAACCCATGGAAGCGCTCATTTTGTGGGTCTTTCTCCTGTTCATTTTCTGGACACTCTTTGCCAGGGATCGCGCCAAGTCCGGCCGGCGTTATCCCGGGGGTCCCATTCCTCCCTTTCCGCGACCGGATTCGCGTGAAAAACCGCAGGATGGTTCCTTGAGGGAACCATGGAATTACCGGGAGGAGGAAGATTTGCCTTTGCCGGGACCCTGGAGCCGTCGACAGGAAGAGGCGGATCTACCCCTGCCCGGGCCCTGGGGCCGCAGGCCGGAAGAGACTGATCTGCCCCTGCCAGGTCCGTGGGACCGCCGGGAAAGTGCTCCGGAGGATGTTCCCCTTCCCGGTCCGTGGAACCGGCGGGATGAAGGACCGCTTCCCGGCCCCTGGAACAGACGGGAAGGGGATCTGCAAGATCAGGTGCCCGGCGGGGAAAGGGTGCGCAAAGCACCTGCCGGTGTGTCCCGGCGGGAGCAACAGGAGCGCCGCCCTGACCCCGCTTTAGAACATAAACCGGAACGGGAACGGATGGCTGAAACGAAGCGTGAAGCCCGCCGGGAACATCCGGTACGGGACGTGCCTGGAGTTGAAGATGCGGACCAGGTTTTTCCGGAAACCCGGGGATCCTGCCCCCGGCCGGTGCAATGTCCCTTGCTTTCGAGACGCAACCTGGCTGCGGCGGTGATCCTGTCTGAAGTGTTGAATTTCCGTGGCGGCCGGCAGGCCCGGAGAAGGAGAGGGACGCGGTAGGAACATCATGACAAAATCAAGCTGCAATTGAGGAGGTACTATGACGTGCAGGAGTGGCTTGTACTTGTTTATAAGTTGCCGCCAGAACCGTCCCGTTACAGGGCGGCAGTCTGGCGGCGGATCAAGTCCCTGGGAGCAATATACCTGCAGAACGGGGTCTGTGTTTTACCTTACGGACGTGACACCGAAAGGCAGTTCAGACAATTGCGCAAAGAGATTGAGGATTGCGGAGGGGAATCGTTTTTAATCAAAGGTACGCTGCTCGTTGGCGAACAGAACCTAATAGAACTCTTCAATGCGGCCAGGGACGAGGAATATGCGGAAATCATCGACCGCTGCGAAGATTTTTTCAAGGAAATAGAGATGGAAACTGAAAGCCGGCACTTTACTTACGCCGAACTGGAAGAAAACGAAGAAGATCTGGCCAAGCTGGAAAAATGGATGAAAAAGGTTATAGAAAGAGACTTCTTCCAGGCCAGCTTGGCAGAAAAGACAAAGGAACTATTACAGGAGTGCCGTACGCGTCTGGATGAATTTGCCGATCGGGTTTTTGTATGCGAAGATTCCATGCATAAAAAACCTGAGTGTATGGAATCCTGATAAATTTGATTAAAATTTTTAGAGGTTTTACTGGAATTTCATATTGCTTTTAAGTTGTTGCGTTTCCCCAGATAAAGCATAATTGGTACTGCCAGTAACTGAGCTATTACCGAAAATGCCACCACATACCCTACCGACAGGTCATACAAAATCCCCATCAGGGCGCTGCCCAGGAACCAGAACAGGCCGTAGCCGGTGTTGAACACCCCGTAGGCAGTCCCGCGCTTATCAGGAGGGATCATACCGGCAATGGCTGCCCTTAAAACCGATTCCTGTGCCCCCATACCAATACCCCAGATTACCATCCCTGTTACAACTGTTATAAAGTCCCCCAAAAACACTAAGGGTGCAAATGAGGATGAAACCAGTACAGCTATGACCAGAATATTGATTCCGGTACGGTCAAACAAGTACCCAAAAATTAAAGCCGCCAGGGCATCGGCTGCCATTGCTATGGCATAAAGTATTGGAAGCCATTCGGGCGAAATCAGAGAAGTCTTGCCCAGGTGGAAGGCAATTAAAGGATAATCAACATAGCCGGCCGCTATGAGGGCGACGGCTGCCAGGTAAAGCCAGAATTTTGACGGTAAACCTTTCCCTTCCGCCATGATTGGAGCTGCCTCCAGCTCTCGCGGGACCGGATATAAAATCCTGGCAGCGATGAGGATTATTAGCGCTACGGAAGCCGGCACCAGTAAAACGGCAAATCCTGCTTTATAATTGCCTTTTAAAAAGTATAACACCAGGGCTACAATTAAGGGACCGGTAATGGCGCCAATTTGATCCAGAGCTTCGTGGAGGCCAAATCCCCGTCCTCTCCCAACTTCTGAAGTGGCGTAAGAAAGCATGGCATCACGGGCGGGAGTGCGGATGGCCTTCCCCACTCTTTCCGTAATCATTAAACCTGCTGCCATTGGCCAGTTGCCTGCCAGGGCCAGAAAAGGAACCGCCAGGAGGTTGAGAAAATACCCCAGTATTGTAATCGGCCAGTATCTCCCCGTACGATCGCTTATATAACCGGAAAGCAGCCGCACGCCGTAACCCAGCAGTTCTCCCAGTCCGGCAACGAAGCCAACGATTGTTCCGGTGGCCCCCAGCACTGCCAAAAAAGGACCGGTAATGCTGCGGGCACCTTCATAGGTCATGTCTGAAAAGAGGCTAACGATTCCCAGCAGGATAATGAATTTGAATGCTTTCCGGGTGGTTTGGTTCATTTTCTTTTCTCCATGAGATTCCATCAGGAGTCCTCCTTTCCTGTTTGCTCCTCCAGTAGATACAACCATCTGTAAGTTGAATGGTATCCAGGCGGGGAAAAATTAAATCAACCACTTTACACCAAACACCCCCCTTCTTTTAACATAACAAAGAGATAGAATGAGCAAAAATATAACTGCTGTTACATTTAGATTATAACTATGATTATATCTAGATTATAACTATGGTGGTTTAATAGATCAATACTTTTTTATATTCAAACCTCTGAAAACCGGGGACAGATATGAGGTTGCCGTACCGTGCCTTTATGAAAGTGTTTAAAGGGTGTCTTTGGGAAAAGATCCGCTTGCCTTGGACAAATAAAATCCCCCGGAGCTTCGGCGGGGGATTTGTGATAAATTTACCTCGCTTCACCAAAAGTACCTTAAATAATGTTGCACTCACAATCCTGGTTTTTCAGTGCACCCAATTCAGCGGTGATGTATTCATTTTCATCCCAAGTGCCCAGATCACCGATGTAAATCCAGCCCTTGTAGAAAACCCGTTCGCTTTCCGCCGGGTTATTCACATAGCTATATGTGGTTTTGGCCGGTGCCTTTACTATGATTTCACCGATAGCGCCTATCTTTTGTGAGGCCAGGTAGAGGAAAACAAATTCCGCGCTGTTGAGCAACTGGTACCCGGTTCATCATTCTAACCTCCCCGTATAGAATTGACTCTTTTCGGAAAGTCACTAGCGACTTCCCTTGCTTCTGACCGAATTCTTAAAATCCAGGGCGTGCAGCGCCTCTGCGGCGGCTATACGTACCACCTGATTTGGGTCCTTCAGAGCTTCGGTGAGGGCTTCCCTGGCCCGGTTGCCGCCCAGCCTGCCCAGTGCTTCGACGGCTGCCAGACGGGCCGGCAGAAACGAATTGTGTTGTAATAAAAATATTAGATGCGCCGTCGCCTGCCTATCACCGATTTCTCCCAGGGCAAGAGCCGCATCGGCCAAAATGTAAGGATCGTTGCCGTTTTCCATAAGGCAATGGAGGAGCGGCAAGACAGCCGATTTTTCTTTCAATTTTCCCAGCAGCCAGGCCGCCCTTCGCCGGATGGTAGGATCTTCATGTCTGAGGGAGGCGATCAATTTTTCCACATATCTCCCCGTCGGTTTCATGGCAAACACCTCCACTCCACCGGCAAAAGCAGGTTGCTGACGAATCCTGCACCTGAAGCCAGGCCCACAAGCCGTTGCACTGGCAACCAGACCGGAAACGGGCCGGTGATCTCCCGCGTTCCTAACTGGGCCTTCTTCAATTATTTTCCAGTTTCAAAAGACCTTCTAGATTTTGTCTTAAAATAAAGAGCTTTTGTTTTTCCTCTTCGCATTTGGCACGGGATTTTTCTTGTTCGGCGACACTGGCTTTCTTTTCCTTAAGTGCTTTTTGCAAAGCGTTTTTAAGGCTGAAGGCAACAGCGTCCGAGCGCAACCTCAGTTCACCTGCCACCTGGCGTACTTTTTCCTTTAAACTCTCCACCAGGTCGGCCCGCACCCTCCCACAGTTGCGGTTCAAAAGCTCCGCCAAACTGGCACGGGTTTTGGTAAGTATGTGTTTCTTAAGCAATGCCTTTGGTAAAAGAGATGCCACGGTCAATTCTTCAAAAGCGGGAATAAAGGTGGGGTGTTCGTAAAAGTGGAAGTAGAAGTAGCGATCGCCCAGAATATAGTCTTTATAAGCCGTTTTGTGTACTTCTACCTGGAAAATTTCTGCCGAGGCAGCCATCAAACGGTCTACTATATCTTCGATGCGCCGAAAAAACCGTCCGGCCACCCGGGCGAATTCCTGCTGCATTATTTCTTTTTCGCGTTCCCTTTGTTTTTCCAGCACGCCCAGGATTATCTTCTTAATGTAATCCTGGGCCAGGCCGGCAGTTTCTTTCACCGAATGCCTGGGGTAATTATCCTCAATAAAGTCCTCCAGCTGCCCGGCCAGCTGGGGAAACACACGGCGTTCAAAAGTTTCCATGTCTTCCGCCACCCGCGCGGCCAGCTTATCTACCTCCCGGTAAAGCAAGTAGATGCTGTCTTCCCGTTCCTGCTCCAGATGTGCCAGTTCTGTTTCAAAGGCGGCAATCTTCCTCTCCAGCTCTTCAAGGGAATCTTCCATACCGCGCCGCCAGAGCTCCAGGCCCAGCTCCAGTTCGTTCAGGATGCGCAGCGCCCGCGAGGCCGTGGCTGAAATAATGAGCGCTCCCTTCTGGCACCTGATCAAATCGTTTATCAGGTTCTCCAGTTCCGTCATCCGGCTTGTTTTCAGCCGTTCTGCATCATTTTGCTCTTTTCCTTCCAGTGCCAGGCGGGCTGAAAGCGGGACCAGTAAAATGTCCTGAGTCTGAAGTTGTTCTTGCAGCATCCTGCGGGTGAAGTCTAAAGCTTCCGCCAGATCATCCGGACTGACAATGTCAATTTTGTTCAGCACAAATATGAGCTTATGCACATGATGCCGTACGTCGCGCAGGTAATCCAGTTCTCCCTTGCCCAGCGGTGCATCCACCGAAATAACAAAAAGCGCTGCGTCGGCCCGGGGCAGGTAGCCGTAAGCCGCTTCGGTATTATGGGTGTAGGCCGAACCCACCCCGGGAGTATCCACCAGAATAATCCCCTCCGCTAAAAAAGGGGCGGGATAAATGACCTCGACTTCACGTACTTTCTTAACGTTGCGGGGGTTTTCTTTTTCCGTTACATACCGCACGATATCCCCAACGGGTACTTTTTCGGCCCGCCCGTCCAGGAACACGACCGTTGCCTGTGGTTCCATGCCATAGCGTATAAAGGTGGGGATCGCTGTAAGAGGTACGATGGCAGTGGGCAGAATGCGTGCCCCCACCAGGGCATTGATCAGGGTTGACTTGCCCCGCTTAAACTCACCCATCACCACCAGGGTGAATGTCTCTGAGGCAACCCGGGCCAGGCTTTCGGTGAGCAGGTCCACCGCAAAGCGGTTTTCTCCGGCTTCAGCCAGAGTGATCAATTGTTCGACTGCATTGCTGAGCAGTGTTTTTTGTTCACGAAAATGTTCCAGCATCAACCGATCACCTCTTTAACTTGTTTAAGGTAGCAGTATGCCGGAAAATGAACAAAAACTCCTACCATCACCTTACTGGATTTTGGTAGGAGCCATCAGCCCTTCCGGGCGTTCCAGGCGAGCTCCATCGCCGTGGAGCAGATTATTAGATTAGTCTTCCCTGCCTTTGGCCACCAGTACATCACACGCTGCGTGACGGATTACGTAGGAAGAAACGCTGCCCATGACCAGCTTTTGAATGGCGCTCCAGCCGTGGGTTCCCACGACTATCAAATCAAAATTATTCTCCCGGGCATAGCGTACGATGGTTTCCCCCACGTGGCCGAAGATCAGATGCGTGGTCAGCTTTACGTTCTTACCGGCTGCTCTGGAAACTGCATCTCCCAGCTTCTTTTCGTAAAATTCCCGTGCCCTGGTCACCATGTCGTCTACTTCTGCCACCGTGCCCGCATAATCGGGCAGGTTCACCACGGCAACCGCGTGCAGCTCGCACCCGCAGCAACGGGCCAGCTCCATTCCTGCAGACAGGGCCTTGTTGGAGTATGGAGAACCATCATAGGCCACCATGATCTTGCGGTACATAATCTCACCCTTTCGTTATTCTACCGCCTTTCAGGCGATTGCTTTCTGAATCTTTTCAGGGATATTAGCTCCTCTTTTCCGCAGCGACTTTCAGATAAATTGTTCCGGAAGGATTCTTAAAAACAGGTCTTCACTTCTCCGGTGCCGGGCGGCTTTTGGAGATGGAAACTGCTTCCCCGGCTTCGGCCGCTTCTACCCGGGGCCGGAAAAAGGCCTGGGCGATAATGGTGGGAATTACCCCGCTGGCTATCACCACCGTGACCAGGACGGTATATTGTTGCTGGTTGATGAAATTATGGCTCAACCCGAAAAGTGCCGAGATGGTGCCAAAGGTCAGGCCGGTGGACATGAGCAATGTGGTGTACATGCCCTCACGGGGTTTATACCTGAACAGCCAGGTTAAAGGCCATACCCCGGCAAACTTGGTGGCCATTTTCACCACCAGCAGGATCAGGATCAGCCCAAGGGAACCGGCGACGGCGGGCAGGGAAACATACAGACCTGCTTTCAGGAAGTAGAATGGGGTGAGGAAGGCAAAGGCGGCGGCCCGGATGCGCTGCAAAAGTTCTTTTTCACTTTGAAAGAAACCCGCCAGGGCCAGGCCCAGCAGGTAGGCCGGCAAAACCGCTTCGCTGTTGGCCTTGTTGGCCAGCCCGCCCAGCAACAGCAGGGCAAAAAGCACGTATTTTACTTCAATCTGGCTTACCTGGCGGCCGAACCTTTCCTGAAAGGCGGGTGTGATTTTGGGCATTAATAACAGGACAACCGCGGTGGCCGCAATAAAGATGAGCATCCAGTAGTCATAGTTGGCAAAAAGTATACCCAGGGCCAGCACCGTACCCAGGTCGGTAATAAAACATGCGGCCAGGATGACTTGCCCCAGTTCTGTTTCATTCAGGCGCGTTTCCACCATGACTGCGTAAACTATGGCCACGGAAGTGGTGGAAAGGGCGATGCCGGCAATCTGCGCAGCCTGCAGGTTCCACCCGGCCACATAGTAGGCATAGGCAAAAGCTCCCAGGAAAGGGAATAGAAAAGATACCAAACCCAAGGAAACACTTTCCTTGAATTTGCTTTTCAGCACCGCCGGATCAACCTCGGCCCCGGCCAGAAAGGTGAGGACAATGGCGCCCAATCCCGCCAGGAAGTTAACCCAGGTATTTACTTCCAGTCCCAGGTAATTACCACCGATTACCCCCACCATGATCTCCACCATGGCCACCGATATACCGGTACGTACGGAAATCAACCCGGCGGCCAGGGCCAGCCCAATCCAGGTGGCCGCCACAAGCCACGTGTTCAAAGAAAATACCTCCTTTTCTCGCTAAGTTGCATTAAAAAAGCTCCTACCGGAAATCCCGCAGGATTCTGGTAGGAGCTATTAGCCTGGGAAAGGCAATTTAAGGCGAGCTCCATCGCCTGGTTGGATATATCTGACGAAAGTATATTAGCATGTTTAGCCAGAAGGTGTCAATAAGAAACTACTTGATACGGACACAGGAACACTCTACTATTTTACAGCCAGGAAAAACAAGTACAGGAGTAATAAAATCACCGGCTGGTGTACCAGGTAGATGGTCAGCGAATGCCGGCCCAGGAATTGTAAGGACCGGCCCAGCGGGTGGAAGGGCAGGGGAGAATGGGGAAAAAGGCTTCGTTTAGAGGGGTAAAACATTTGCCCCAGGACCATGCCCCACAGGAACACCCCAAACCAGGGGAGAAGGGGGTAATAGTCCACGGAAAAGAAGTCCTCCCTCACCAGGCCCAGCCAGGCCAGCCAGTTGTGGGGCCAGGTAAGGGTGCCGGTATAGTGTTCGGCCAGCAGGATAAGGGCGCCCAGGACCGTTAGAACCGGTGAAGGCAGTCCCATGAAAAGGGGGGCCAGGATCATGCTTGTCCCCAGGAATTGCAGGATGCCGAAGATGATGTTGCTCCCGGGGAGCGCCACCCCGGTAATGATATAAATGATGAACCCCCACAGGAGGATTTTTATACCCCGCCGCAGGTTATTGGTGCTGAAGAAAGAGCTTATGCCCGCAATGAGGATGAAGAGAATGGCCGCTCCTTTTCCGGTATAGTAAATTAGCCCCTTCTGGTAATCCAGGGGAAGATGGTAAAACTCTGCCAGGTCGTAAAGTAAGTGAAAGGTCACCATCAACAGGAGGGCCACTCCCCGGAACAGGTCAATTTCCCATACGCGGTTGATCGATGCGGCTTTTATGTGCTTTTTTACTGTGCTCGCGCTGACGGTCGGCTTTATGGCCGGATTCCTCCGTTCAAATGTGCCTTTTGTTCATGTGCGAAATGACAATGGGCATGGTGATGATCATGCTCAAGATAAAGACCCACACGGCGCCTCCGATGCGGGCCACGGGCGGATAGGAAATCCCCGTGGCATATGTGGCCAGAAGAAAGAGAAGGGCGGCGGTCAGGGAGATGCCCGTGTAGATCAAGAGGCTCTTGCGGGCTGGGTCACTCATCTAACTTCCACTCCTTTCCGGTTCCTGAGGTTCGTAAATGTCCAGTTAAACCACTCTGTTAATTCCGAAGGCAATCGTTGTCCAGGGCGAACGATTTTGCAGAGTGCCGGTAACAGCACCCGGGGTTTTGCGACGGTATCGACAAGGATGCGTTATCCCCTCTTCATGGAGGGGACAAAACGTTTTAAGAGCAGGGTGTTCAGGGTTACCGATACCGAGCTCATAGCCATAAAGAAGGCGGCCAGCTCCGGGCTTACAATCAGGCCAGTAAAGGGGTAGAGCACGCCGGCGGCAATGGGAATGCCCAGGCTGTTGTAAATAAAGGCCCAGACCAGGTTTTGGCGCACTTTGCGCATCGTCGCCCGGGCTATTTCTATGGCCGAAACCACGTCCCGCAGGTCGGCCTTGATCAGGATTACCTCGCCCGTTTCCTTGGCGATGTCTGTGCCCGTGCCAATGGCCATGCCCACGTCGGCGGCCGCCAGGGCCGGGGCGTCGTTGATACCGTCTCCCACCATGGCTACCCGCAGGCCGCGGGCCTGCAGCTTGCGCACCTCTTCGGCCTTGTCCTGGGGCAGCACTTCCGCCAGTACTTTTTCAATACCCGCCTGGCGAGCGATGGCTTCGGCGGTGCGGCGGTTGTCGCCGGTGATCATGATGACCTGTATACCCATTTTTTTCAGCCTGGCGATGGCCTGGGGAACGTTTTCCTTTATCGTATCGGCCACCGCAATTACCCCGGCCGCCTGCCCGTCCACCGCCAGGAGCATGGCGGTTTTTCCATCCTGCTCCAGGGATTCTACATAGGGCAGCAGGGTTTCAAAAGGCACGCCTTCCCTTTCCATTAACCGGCGGTTGCCCAGCAATATGGAGCGGCCCCGGTAGCGGGCTTTGATGCCGTGGCCGGGGATGGCCTCGAAATTCTCGGCATCTTCCACGTTCAGCCCGTCCTTTTCGGCTCCGCGGACAATTGCTTCACCCAGGGGGTGTTCGGAGTTCTTCTCCGCCGCGGCGGCCAGGCTGAGCACTTCCTCCCGCGTGAAGCCGGGGGCGGGGATGACGTCGGTGAGGGAAGGTTCACCCCGGGTGATGGTGCCCGTTTTGTCGAACAGTACCACCTGCAGTGCGGCGGTGGCCTCCACAGCATCGGCTCCTTTGAAGAGAATGCCGTTTTCAGCTCCCTTTCCCGTCCCGGCCATCATGGCGCTGGGAGTGGCCAGTCCCAGGGCGCAGGGGCAGGAAATGACCAGGGTGGTCACGCTTAAAAGCAGGGCGAAGCCAAAGACTCCCACCTGGGCCAGATTGTAAGGTGACAGGATAAAGTGACTGTCCGGCCGGAAAAAGGTGTGGTAACCGTAAAAAAACCAGAAGAGGAAAACGACCAGCGCCAGTACATGGACTCCGGCAATGAAGTGTCCGGCCACCAGATCGGCCAGCCTTTGCACCGGTGCCTTGGTGGCCTGGGCGTCTTCCACCAGGCGGATGATCTGGGCCAGGGCCGTGTCCCGCCCCACCCTGGTGGCCTTAAATTTAAAGGTTCCGGTTTTGTTGATGGTGGCTCCAATTACTTCGTCACCCGGCTTTTTCTCCACCGGGATGCTTTCCCCGGTGATCATGGACTCGTCCACCGCCGAATGCCCTTCAATTACCCTTCCGTCCACCGGGATACTTTCCCCGGGACGCACCACAACCACATCGCCGGGTACCACATCAAGGGCGGCAATTTCCATCTCCCGGCCTTCCCGGATCACCCGGGCGGTTTTGGGCTGCAGGTTCAGCAGCTTCCGAATGGCTTCGGAGACACGCCCCCGGGTGAGGGCTTCCAGGTAGCGGCCCAGGACGATAAAGGCGGTTAACAGGGCGGCCGATTCAAAAAAGGTGGCCCCTTTGCCCCCAAAGCCGGCCCCGGGCCAGAAAGTGTTAATGGTGGCGATGATATAAGCAGCTCCTATTCCCGTGGCATAGAGAAGGTTCATATCGGTGGCGCCCTTCTTTAGGCCGTTGAAGCTGTGCACGAAGAACTGCCAGCCGGCGATGAAGACCACCGGGGTGGTCAGCGCCCACAAAAAGAGGGTATTGCCCATAAACTCGGGAACAAAACGGGGGAGAATCCACACGTCCCGGAACATGCCCAGCATTACCAGGAGGGATAGGGGCCAGGCAATCCACATGTTCCGGGCTTGGCGGCGTATTTCCTGCCGGCGGGCCTGCCTCTCCAGGTCCAGGGCTTCCTGTCCCGTGGCCTTCTCGGCCACCTCGTAGCCCAGACCGGCGATTGCTTCTTTAATTTGGGTCGGTGTCACCGTACCCGGATAAAAGGTTGCCCGGGCGGATTCCGCGGGGAGGCTTACAGCTACCTTTAATACTCCGGGCAGTTCGGAAACTGCCCGTTCCACCCGGGCTACACAGGCCGCGCAGCTCATGCCCCTTACGGTCAGGTATATTTCCCCGGTGGGTACCTGGTAGCCCAGTTCCCGGATGGTATTGACCAGCTCTTCCAGGGATACCTTATCCGGATCATATTTCACGTTGGCCTTTCCGGTGACCAGGTTGACCACCGCCCCCGCTACCCCGGGGGTATTTTTTAAGGCCCGCTCCACCCGGGCCACGCATGCCGCACAGGTCATACCTTCCACGGGAATGCTGATTTGTTTCATTTGATTGCCTCCTTATACCGGGACCGGTAGCCCTTATGTTTTGTCTACGGTACCCCTGTAGGGTATTTATCTTCTTTCATCATAACCATGTCCGGTTGGAAAAGTCAATAACATTGATTTTAGAATTTCCCACTGTCAGGGTAAATACCAAATGAAAAACCCGCAGGCAGTATAGCCGGCGGGTTTTTACCGCGGGCAGTTTACCGTCTTGCCCAGGACTGTATTCAGCAGCCTTCTTTGCAGTGGGCCACGGGGCGAAGCATGTAGTGTTTTCTGAGCACGAGAATCACCCTCCTTTCCTGCCCGGCGCTGGACGCCGGTTATTTGGTAAATTGATCCAATACCTGCATCAGCTCATCGATGGCCTCGTCACCCCGGTTCTGGCGGATGGCCTGGGCCACGCATCCCCGTGTATGGCTGCGCAAAAGGGATAGGGCTACTTTTTGCAGTGCCGCCCGGGTGGCACTGATCTGCAGGAGGATATCCACGCAGTAGCGGTCTTCCTCAATCATCTTTTGAATACCGCGGATCTGTCCTTCAATTTTTTTTAAGCGGCTCAAGAGGTCTTCCTTGTTTCTTTCTACATAGGCCAAATCTTGATCACTCACTTCTCTCATACCCTACAGGGGTACCCGATGAGAAGTATATCAGGTGGACGAGTGTATTGTCAAGGAACGCAGGCCTACGGTACGTTGATCACCTTTCCAGGACCCGATAAGGCTTCGTTAATTTCATACATGTTGCTTACCCGGCCCACCTGGAGCTTGTCCTTTAGCTTGTAGTAGTCCAGACAGGTGCCGCAGGAGAGGATGTCCGTGCCCTTTTCGGCCATCTTTTTTAAATGTTGCAGGACCGGGGAGTTGGTGCAGGTCAGGAATACCCCCGTATTTAAAAAGATGAGCTTATCAGGGGGTGGGTCGGTTTCGGCCAGGGTGGCGCATAAACTTTTCAACAGTGTCATCCCCAGTTCGGGAGCACCCTGCCCCAGCAGGTTGGAAGTGAAGAAATAGATCAGGGGGCGGGCTTCCCCGGTACTTTGTGCTACGGGTTTCATGGGGTTGTCCGGGGCTTTTTCCGGCGATTCCCCTTTGGTTATGGTGATTACAAAGTTGCCTTCCTTTTCTGCAACCTGTACGGGATAGCCGGCGCTGGTGGCAAACATGGTTACGTTTTCCCGGGCTACCGGGTTGTCTACGGTGACGATTATTTCACCGGCAGGGATTTCTTCCAGCGCTTTCTTGGTGTTGATCACCGGCTGGGGGCAGGCCAGCCCCCGGCAGTCCACTTCTTTTTTCAACATGAACAATTCACCTCTTCTTTACTCCACCCTGATTAACCAGTTCTGCCTTTCCACCACCCGTCCGATTACCCGGGCCGCCGTTACTCCGTTTGCATGAAGCTCATGCAGGAGGCGGTCCGCCCGCTCCGGTGGGGTGGCAATGAGCAACCCCCCGGAAGTTTGGGGATCAAACAGGATTGCCTGCTGGGCAGGGGAGAGGTTAGAGGCAAAAGAAACCGCTTCCCCCAGGTGATCCCGGTTATGATAGGCCCCGCCGGGAATCAGGCCCATGGCGGCCAGTTCGACCGTTTTGGGCAAAAGGGGTACCCGGTCATAATGAAAAATCATGCTTACCCCGCTAGCCCGGGCCATTTCTGCAGCATGCCCCAGTAAACCGAAGCCCGTGATATCGGTACAGGCATGGGCTCCTACGGAAAGCATGGCAGAAGCAGCCTCTTTGTTTAAGGCAATCATACTGGCCAGGGCGGCTTCTTGAGATTGGGCCGGGGCCAGCTCTGCTTTGATAGCTGTGGCGATGATGCCTGTACCCAGGGGTTTGGTCAGGATCAGCACATCCTGGGGCATCGCACCGGCATTGGTGAATACCCTTTGCGGATGTACCAGACCGGTGACGGCCAGGCCGTATTTAGGTTCATCATCCTGGACCGTGTGTCCTCCTGCAATGATTGCCCCGGCCTCCTTTACTTTGTCTGCCCCTCCTTTGAGGATCTCGGTTAGAATTTCCGGCGGTAAACAGGTAGGGAAACAGGCTATATTCAAGGCGAGAAGGGGCCGCCCGCCCATGGCATAAATGTCGCTCAAGGCGTTGGCTGCGGCCACCTGGCCAAAAAGGTAGGGATCATCCACCACCGGGGTAAAAAAATCCACCGTTTCAATGATGGCCATATCGTCCGTGAGCTGGTATACCGCCGCATCGTCGGCTGTTTCCAGTCCAACCAGCAAATGAGGGTCGTTAAGGCGTGGCAACTGCCGCAGTACCTGCGACAGGGTGGCCGGTCCCACCTTTGCCGCTCACCCGGCAGTTTTGGCCAGGGTGGTCAATCGAATTTTTTCTGCCATATTTACTCACCCCTAACTTTTGCAGTCTTTTTATCTCCGGTCTTTCTTACAAGATAGCATATCATTTTTTCGTTCTTTAATAGATGAGTTCCTTTATTTGCCCTATAAGAAGATTTTATGGGCAGGTTGCAGTACAGAGAAGATCTTTATGACCTGTTGGCCGTCACCCACGGCTTTTGTGCCCTTAAGTAATCTTGTCCGTGGCGGGCGCATATATTGTGGCAGGGAGGGATTGGAAGATGGCCTGGCGGGAATGGAAAAAGCGGTTATCGGAGTTTCTGGAGATCCCCAACGATGTAATGCTGAACCTTCCCCGCGTTGTGCTTATGGGAAATCTGCAGGCCTTCATCGAGAACCACCGCGGCGTTTTAGAATATACCCCCCAAATTGTGCGTGTTGGCATTGAGGAAGGGGAGCTGGAAATTACCGGAGAGAAATTGATCCTGCGCAACATTCTCCCCGATGAGATTTGCGTGGAAGGAATGATTAAGACCATTACGTTTAAATAGGAACAGGCCAGTGTAAAAATCGTGCCCATGGCCCAGGAAAATAAGGAGGCCAAGCCATGTTTCTTTTTCGATTGATGAACTTCATCATCGGTTATGTCACCATAACCATCCGGGGAGAAGTGCCGGAAAAATTTATCAATATGGCTGCCGCCCGGGGTATCTTTCTCTGGGATATTACCCGGCTCGGTGAGCAGACCATGAGGGCCAATGTGCGCTTGAATGCCGTACGGCCTTTAAGGCATATAGCGCGGCGCACCCGGTGCCGCTTTCATATTACATGGCGGGTAGGCTTGCCTTTTCTCTGGATGCGCCTGGCCCGGCGCAAGGCACTGGCCTTTGGCGCCGTACTATTTGTCCTTGGACTGTACTTGTTAAGCTCCTTTGTCTGGACTATCGAGGTTACCGGTAATCGCAGGGTGCCCACGAAAGATATCTTATCCGTAGCTTCCGGGGCCGGTCTGAACCGGGGAGTGCCCAAATGGCGTTTGGATTGCCCCGCGGTGGAGAGGACACTGAAGACAAAGTTGCCCACCATTTCCTGGGCCGGCGTATATGTTAAGGGGACAAGGGTGACCATTGAAGTGGTGGAAAAAACCCTTCCCGAGGAGAAAAATCAATCTCCCGCCCATATTACAGCTATTAAGGCGGGCTTAATTAAAGAGGTCCTGGTGTTTAGCGGCCATGCGGCGGTGAAGGAAGGGGATACGGTAGTTCCCGGTCAAATTTTGATTTCCGGGATTATTCCTCCCCCTGAAGAACCCAGGCCCGAGCAGCTGCCAGCGACCGAAACACAAAGGGAACAATCCGTCCCTCGCCGGCCTACGTACGTTCACGCTGCGGGCATCGTCAGGGCCCGGGTATGGTATGAAGGATACGGCGAAGCCCCTCTGGTTGAAAACGGGGAGCGCTTTACCGGTCGCCAGGTTACCAGGGTTTGTATGAAAATCAAAGGCAGGGAAATAATTTTAGCAGGTCCCCAGAAAATACCCTTTTTGCATTATCAAACCGAGACCAGTGTGAAAAAGCCTCCCCCATGGAGGAATCTTCAGCTGCCCGTCGAACTTGTTATCAGTAAATATCGTGAAGTGGAAAACTACCGCTTGGTCAGGGACCGGGCAGAAGCCCGCCGCCTGGCCGGGGAGAGGGCGTTGCATGCGGTACAAAAGCAGTTGCCTCAAGGAGCCAGGATAGTCCACAAACAGCTGGATGAGCTGGTAGTGAAAGAGCCGGAGAGCCTGGTGCGGGTCAAAGCCTTCGTGGAGAGCCTTGAGGAAATCGGCACCGAACAACCCTTTACCCCGGGGGAAGAGTCTCAAAATCAGGCACCGGCGCCCTCTTCCCAGCCATAACAGGTCTATTCTAGCTATAGAAACAAGAGGGAGTTGGAGGGATAAGTTGGGCGAACACACTGAAGCCAGGGTGATCCTGGACAACATTGCCACGGCGGCCGAGATTTTCGGACGTCACGATGAACATCTGGCTTTAATGGAACGGGCCCTGGGCATAAGGGTAGTAACCCGGGGCGAGGAAGTGATTATTATCGGCCCGCCCGAACAGGTTGCCCAGGCCCGGGAGGTTTTCAATCAGTTACAGGACTTTTACCGGGCGGGTAACCGTTTAACTTTACACGAAATTAACTACGCCATTAAGGCCGTGCGGGCGGGTATGCAGGAAGCCCTGTCCAACCTGGCGCGGGAGGTGACCCTGGTTACCGCCCGGGGGAAACAGGTTAAGCCCAAGACACTGGGACAGAAACAGTACATCGAAGCCATTCGCAAGCACGACATTGTTTTTGCCATCGGTCCCGCGGGAACGGGGAAAACCTACCTGGCCGTGGTTATGGCCATTCGCGCGCTGCGCAATAAGGAAGTCAACCGGCTGGTACTAACCAGGCCGGCTGTGGAAGCCGGAGAAAAGCTCGGTTTTCTGCCGGGGGACCTGCAGGAAAAAGTAGATCCTTACCTGCGTCCTCTTTACGATAGCCTTTACGATGTACTGGGTGTGGAAAATACCCAAAAATACCTGGAAAGACATGTTATTGAAATTGCTCCCCTGGCCTACATGCGGGGGAGGACACTGGACGACGCCTTTATCATTCTTGACGAGGCGCAAAACACCACCGACCAGCAGATGAAAATGTTTTTGACCCGCCTGGGTTTTGGTTCCAGGGCCGTAATTACCGGAGACATTACCCAGATCGACCTGCCCAAGGGGCAGGTTTCCGGCCTGGTCCATGCCCAGAAGGTTTTGGCCCGGGTAAACGGTATTGCCTTTTGTTACCTGACGGGGGAGGATATAGTCCGCCACCCGCTGGTTCAGGAAATCATCAGGGCCTATGAGGAAGGGTCATAGGTTGGTGGCACAAGAGGAGTGAATTTGATGCTCCCTCTGGCCACAATTGGAAAACAGTTTGTTCACCGGCTGGCTCCGTTAATGGGACGGCGCAGGGTACGCCGGAGCGCAGCTGCGGTCATCTTTTTTTTGCTCATTACCATTCTCATTTCCATTGAATTTGTTCCCCAACGGGTTAATTTGCGGGAGGGACAGGTTTCCCCAGTCCAGATTCCGGCCCCCCGCAGTATTGTTTTTGAAGATAAGGCCAAAACCGAGGAAATGCGCCGCCAGGCAGCCGCGGCAGTGCGCGACCAGTACGACCGGGATCCCCTGGTAAGCGCGGCGGTCCAGCGGGATATTTCCACCGCCATTCAGGGGATCCGCGAGGTGCAGGCGGATACCAGGGCCGATGAGGAAGCCCGGGTAACCCGCCTGCGGGGGGTGCTGCCCTTTTCTTTGTCCCGGGAAACCCTGGTGGCCCTTACCAGGCCCGCTCCCCATACCCTGGAGCAGGTGGAACGGAGTGTAAACGGCCTGGTGGCCCAGGCCCTGGATAGCGAGGAAGGTATTACGCCGGACAAGCTGGAGGCTAAAAAGGCAAGTCTGGCCGACCAGGTGGCCCGCTGGGGTTTAAGCAAACCCTACCAGGAACTGGCCCAGGGCTTAATCCGTTATTACCTGCGGCCGAACAGCTTCTTCAATGCGGAAAAAACCCGCCTCTTAAAGGAGGCGGCCATGGCCACGGTGCCGCCCCAGATGGTGACCATCAGGCAAAACGAGATCATCATCCGGGTTGGGGATGTGGTTACCAAGGAACACCTGGCCAAGCTGGAGGCCCTTGGCCTCACCCAAACCGGGGTCCCCTGGCGCATATTGCTGGGCAGTGCTTTTCTGGTGGCCCTCTTGATGGTGGTGGTACTGCTCTATCTCTACCAGCAGAACCGGGAAATTTACGAACATGCCGGTCACTTATACCTGCTGGGTATCGTTGTCGTGGTGGTACTGGCCGTGGGCAAGGCCATTACGGCCATCAATATCCCCTACTGGCCTGAGCTGGGCAACCTCGTGGGTTATATGACCCCTATTGCCGCCGCCGGGATGCTTATTGCCATTTTGCTTGACACGCGCCTGGCCATGCTGGTGGTGGCGGTAATGAGTTTTCTGGTGACCCTGATGATTGATGGACAGGTCCGTTTCGGACTGGTGGCCCTGGTGGGGGGGTTCGTGGGAGTTTACAGCGTCAGCAAACTCAGCCAGCGGGGCGATCTGGCCCGGGCCGGTGTTTACACCAGCGCCGCCAATATCGTTGTCATTCTGATCATGGGTCTTTTAGGCAACACGCCCTGGGGCCTCATGATTACTTCCGGCGTGGGTTTTGGTTTGATTAACGGTATTTTGTCTTCCATTCTAACCATTGGTGCCCTTCCTTACCTGGAAAGCGCCTTTGGAATTACCTCGGCAGTCCATCTTCTGGAGCTATCCCATCCCAGCAATCCCCTGCTGCGGCGCTTGCTCACGGAGGCACCAGGGACCTATCACCACAGCATTATTGTGGCCAACCTGGCGGAGGCTGCAGCCGAGGCCGTGGGCGGGGAGACCCTTTTGGTGCGTGTAGGCGCCTATTATCATGATATCGGCAAAATTAAACGGCCCTACTTCTTTATTGAAAACCAGTTGAACGGTGAGAACCCCCACGATAAAATTGCCCCTTCCTTGAGTACTTTGATTTTGACCTCCCACGTCAAGGACGGGGTGGAAATGGCCCGTGAGTATAAATTACCCCAGGCCATTATCGAGATTATTGAACAGCACCATGGCAGCGGGCTGTGCTCTTATTTTTACCACAAAGCCCTGGAAAACGGCCACGCGGAAAATGTCAATGAGGACGAATACCGTTATGATGGACCCAAGCCCCAGACCAAAGAGGCGGCCATTGTCATGCTGGCCGATTCGGTGGAGGCGGCGGTCCGTTCCCTGCAAAACCGTACCCCCGGCCGCGTTGAGGGAATGGTACGCAAAATTATCAAGGATAAGCTCATGGACGGCCAGCTGGATGAATGTGACCTGACCTTTAAGGATCTGGATAAAATTGCGGAGGCTTTTTTTCAGGTACTGGGCGGAATATTTCACACCCGCATTGAATATCCCGACCTGAGTAAGGAAATGGAAAGGAGAAGAAACAAAAGTGCCGGTTCTCGTAAACAACCTGCAAGAAAAAGTGCCGGTGGATGAGCAGCTTGTTGACCTGGTGGTAAAGGTGGCCGGGGAAGCTCTCTCTTTAGCCGGCGGCCCCGGGGACGCCGAAGTAAGCCTGGTTTTTGTGGACGACGAGTATATCCACCGGTTAAACCGTGAATACCGTGGGGTGGACAGGCCTACCGATGTGCTGTCCTTTGCCCTACAGGAAGGGGAACCGATGCCCGACGCGGGGGAGGAAACCTTGTTGGGGGATGTGGTGATTTCCCTGGAGACGGCGCGCCGGCAAAGTGAGGAGTACGGGCACAGCTTTGAGCGGGAAGTGGCTTTTCTGGTGGCCCATGGCGTGCTGCATCTCCTGGGATACGATCACCTGACGGAAGAAGAAGGCCGGGCAATGCGGGAAAAGGAGGAGGCCGTCCTGGCCCGGCTGGGGTTGGGCAGGTAAGAGGGCCATTAAGAGCACCGCCCTTAGAATAGCTTGTGGTTACAGGATGTGACGTTGTGATGGCCAGGGACAGTTTCAGAAAAAGCCTTGGTTATGCCCTGTCCGGACTGGCATATGCCCTACGCACACAGCCTAACATGCGCTTTCACTTTGGTGCCGCCCTGGTGGTAGTGGCGGTTGCCCTGCTACTGGGGGTAGGAGTACGGGATTTTCTCTTTATTCTCTTTGCCATTATCCTGGTGGTAATCGCCGAGATGTTCAATACTGCCGTGGAGACGGTGGTTAACCTGTATACCAATAAATACCACCCCCTGGCCAGGGTGGCCAAAGATGTTGCCGCCGGGGCCGTACTGCTGGCTGCCTTAAACTCGATGGTTGTAGGCCTTTTGGTGTTTTACCCTTACCTGCACGCCTTCGTTCGCTATTGGGCGCGTTCTTTGGGAGGTGTAAATTAATTTGATTGACCTGCCGGTGATGCAGTTTCCTGTGGAAAAGCTCATTAATACGGCCCGGGCTTCCCGGGAAAGGGCTTACGCCCCATATTCCGGTTTCCGGGTGGGGGCAGCCATACTAACTTCGGAAGGAAGATTGTATACCGGATGTAACATTGAAAATGCCTCCTACGGTTTAACCGTTTGCGCCGAGCGGGTAGCCCTTTTTAAAGCAGTAAGCAACGGGGAAAGGCAATTTGCCGCCCTGGTGGTGATTTCCGACAGCGAGGATTACTGCACGCCCTGCGGCGCCTGCCGGCAGGTGCTGGCTGAATTCGGAAGCGAAATCAAAGTTTATATGTGTAACCACCGTGGTGAATATATAGTAAAAACGCTTGCTGAACTATTGCCCCTGAGCTTTAAGTTAAAAGGTGGGGAGGCTGGGAAAATTGAAGACAGCCCACGCCCCAATCCTGTTCGTGTTGTGGAGCCGGTAGACAGGTAAATTTGGTGCTGCCCGGGGGAGTTTCTTTAATGATAAAGGGCTGAAAGGAGGAAAATGGTGGAACAGGAGAAATTCAAGTCGGGTTTTGTGGCCATAATTGGCCGCCCCAATGTCGGGAAGTCCACCCTTTTAAACCAGCTGGTGGGGCATAAGGTGGCCATTATGTCCGATAAGCCCCAGACCACCCGGCATAAAATCCATTCAATCATTACCCGTGATGATGCCCAGATCATCTTTCTGGATACGCCGGGAATTCACAAGCCCAGGCACAAGCTGGGTGAGTATATGGTGGAAGTGGCCCTGGGCGCCCTGCGGGAAGTGGACGTAATCCTCTTCCTGGTTGAACCCCAGTTGCCGGGGCCGGGGGACGAGTACATAATCAACCAGCTCCGCGAGGTAACCACTCCGGTAATTCTGGTCATTAATAAAATAGATTTGCTGGACAACAAGGCGGAATTGCTGCCCCTGATTGACGTTTTTAGAGAGAAATACAATTTTGCCGAGATTATCCCCGTTTCCGCTCTCAAGCCGGAAAACCTGGACCGCCTGGTTGAGCTGGTGGTTTCCTACTTACCCTATGGGCCCAAGTATTATCCCGACAATATGGTCACGGACCGGCCGGAACAGTTTATTATGGCCGAACTGATCCGGGAAAAGGTGCTTCACCTGACCAGCCAGGAAGTACCCCACGGGGTGGCCGTGGTGGTGGAGGAGGTAGAGCCGCGGTCGGACCAGCTGCTCTATGTGCGGGCGGTCATTTATACCGAAAAGGAATCGCATAAGGCCATTTTAATTGGCAAGGGGGGGCGGATGCTCAAAGAGATAGGCCGGCTGGCCAGGGAAGAAATGGAACTTCTCCTGGGGTCAAAAATATACCTGGACCTGTGGGTCAAGGTCAAGGAAGACTGGCGTAACCAGGACCTGTACCTGCGGAACTTTGGTTACGCCGGCAGGGATTAATTTTCCTTGACAGTACAGGAAAGGTTCTGATAAAGTAGTGTTGGCTGGAAAGCCAGCTAAGGTTTTCGGGCTTCCTCACGCAGGTGAAGGCCCTTTTCATTTTGCAAAAAAAATTCCCGGAGGTGGTACTGTGGACGGCGACCCTAGTAGGCAAAAGTTCATACTAAAACAAACAGGGGCCGGCCCCGGTATCCATGCTCCAGGGATGGTGGGCCGCCCCTGAAAAAAGGAGGTGGCCTGATGTCCAAAGATCGGGAAGAAGTACGCCGGGCAGTTCTTTCCTGTCTTGAGGAAGGCTCTACCGACAGGCTGCGTCAGTGCCTGAAAGACTTACACCCGGCGGACATAGCCGAAGTGCTTCCGGACATTAGTTTGGGCCAGCAGGTCAAGGTATTGCGGGTCATGGAACCGGACAGGGCTGCCCAGGTAATTTTTGAGCTGGACCGGGAAAAGTTGCCCATCCTGATGGAATGCCTGGGCTTGCAGCGCACGGCCGATATATTAAGCGCCATGTTTACCGACGATGCGGCAGACCTGCTGGGAGACCTGCCTGAAGACCTGAGGCAGAAACTGCTGGGTCTGATGGAGGCACACGAGGCCCGGGACGTCAAGGAACTGTTGACCTACGGCGAGGAAACCGCCGGCGGAATTATGACCACGGAGTACGTGGCCATCCCCCAGGATATAACCGCCGGGCAAGCTATTGAAGTGCTGCGTGAAAACGCACCCGATGCCGAAACGGTTTACTATGTTTATGTGGTGGACGATCAAAACCACCTGGTGGGAGTGCTTTCCTTAAGGGAGCTTATCCTGGCAGCGCCCAATATGCGTATTGAGGACATCATGCGGCGCAAGGTAATCAGCGTGAATGTGCGTACCGACCAGGAAGAGGTGGCCCGCCTGGTGGCCAAATACGACTTTCTGGCCGTGCCTGTGGTCAGCGATGCTGGTGAACTGCTTGGTATTGTAACGGTAGATGATGTTCTGGATGTTATTGAGCGGGAAGCCACCGAGGATATGATGCGCATGGCTGCAACCATTGATAGTGAAGGGGAGGACCCCGATGCCAGACCTTTTAAACGGGCACTGCGGCGCTTGCCCTGGCTGGTGGGTTTGCTCTTCGGAGAGCTGGTGGCCGGTCATGTGATCGAGGGCTTTTCCGAAACCCTGCAACATGTGACGGCCCTGGCTTTTTTTATGACGGCCATAGCCGGTGGTACGGGCAATGCAGCCACCCAATCCCTGGCCGTGGTAGTACGGGGAATTGCCACCGGAGAGGTAGATCCCAGTCAAATTTTAAAGGTGATCTGGAAAGAAGCCCAGGTGGGGCTATGGGTGGGCCTGGTTTGCGGTCTGGTTGTGGGATCCTTTGCTTTTGTGTGGCAGGGTTCTCCATCCCTTGGTCTGGTTGTGGGTGGAGCACTGGCCTTGAGCATCACCGTTTCCACCATTCTGGGCAGTTTCGTGCCGGTGATTATCAACCGCATAGGAGTGGATCCGGCCCTGGCCTCCGGACCCTTTATTACCACTTTAATGGATGTGAGCAGTATGTTTATTTATTTTACCCTAGCTACCATCATCCTGATCAGGTAAACAATCTCCTGGCGGTTTATGTGTTTCCCATCTTTTTACCAGCTGGTTTTCGATACCCAAAAGATCTAATACCCGCCCTGTTGTTTGCAGGATCAGGTCTTCGATGGTTTCCGGGTGCTGGTAAAAGGATGGTGCCGGAGGCATAATAATTACCCCCAGCCGGGCCAGTTTGAGCATGTTTTCCAGATGGATGGCGTTTAAAGGCGTCTCTCTGGTCATCAAGATCAGGGGACGCCTTTCTTTTATGGTCACGTCGGCGGCCCGGGTGATCAGGTTGTCGCTGTAACCCCAGGCTATAGATGCCAGGGTTTTCATACTGCAGGGGGCAATGACCATTCCCTGGTGCACAAAAGACCCGCTGGCCACCGATGCAGCCAGGTCGTTGGCCGCATAAGAGTAGCTGGCCAATGCCATGACCTGCTCAGGTGTCCACCGGGTTTCCAGGGTGATGGTTTTTGCCGCCCAGGGGCTCAAAATAAGGTGGGTTTCAATTCCTGAGAGCTTTAGTTGTTCCAGCAGGGTTATGCCGTAAATCGCTCCCGATGCACCGGTTATAGCCACTACAATGCGCAACTTTTCCTACCCGTCCCTTTATATGTATGTTTTGCCTGTTTTATTTTATCCTAACACCGGTAATTGTTCAATACGAGCCACATATAAGTCCATCCCTCGTTTAATGTTCCACCCCTTTAGCGAGTCTGCCAATGATACCCGGTGGAATTTTTTATAGCATAGGAGAAAGCCCGGCAGTAAATATTAGATATAGAAATGGGGGTGAGCTAATGAGAAAATGGCCGGTCTGGTTTTCCATAATATCCCTGGCGTTGATGCTGGTATCCGGTTGCGCCGTAGCCCGTAAACCCGCCCAGCCATCTCCGGCTGCGCCGGGACCTGCGCCTGCAGCCCCCGGCCCGGCGGCACCGGCCCCCCGGCCCTTACCCACCACGCCGGCGGAGGCCCACCGGTTGGCCACAAAGCTGGCGGCTGAAGCCGAGAAAGTGTCCGGCGTGAAATCGGCCACGGTCGTCCTGACCGGGAACACGGCCATTGTGGGGCTCGATATTAAAAGCGGGGTAGAGAGGGGGCGAACAGCGGCCATTAAGGATGAAGTGGCCCGGAGGGTCAGGGCGGCAGATAACCGCGTGGCCACCGTGCTGGTAACTACCGATCCGGATACCGTTACCCGTATCCGCAGAGTGGCTGAAGGCATCAGCCGGGGCACTCCTGTAGCCAGCTTCAACCGGGAGATTCAGGAAATCCTGCGCCGCATTACGCCCACTACCAGGTAATGATTTGAAGCGGGAACAATTAAATGATAACATGAAAAGCCGGTTTTTCTTACCGAAAAACCGGCTTTCAAATATCGGACAGCTCAGTACCACAGTAGTATGCCGGCAAAAACTGCCCCCGTCCTGGCTACCTGATGTTCCACGGACTTGACCATGTACTTTTTCAGCTCCAGATTGCGCATGGCAAAGGCTTCCTCCACCATTTGCCGGATGATCCTTTCCGCTTCCTGGCGGGAGGTGTGGCCAGAATACTCCATAATTACGCCAAAACCTTCCTCGGGGATGCCCACGGCCACGGCAGCGGCAATTCTGTCTCCGGGGGTGGTGGAGGTAGTTGCTCCGTAGGCTACTGGTACCAGTGCCCCGGGGGGCAGGGATAATTCCTCCACATATTCAGCACCAGGCGGCAGGATGCTGCTTACCCGGATCAGGTTTACGTTTCCCGCCCGGGCTTCCAACAGTGCCCGGTCAAAGGCGTTTAACGGGGTCTGCCCTTCACCGGCTCCTGCCACCAGGGTAAATTTGGTCGGTGTAGGTAGCAAGGTGTTCCCTCCCATCATCGGTCAGGCTGCTCTGTCTTGCGCCTCCTTTTTGACTTTAATGACCACAATAGGTGTTTGCTGGTCGTCGTTGCCAAAGGGGTTGTCTACCAGCGCTTCTTTGGCTATTTTGACGCTGGCGGGGCTGGTTGCAGCCAGTATATCCACGCATTTGATATCGTTGACGTCGGCAATAACCACGTCGGCACCGGTGGCTTCCTTGATGGCCGCTACAATTTTACCCGGTTTATGGGGACCGAGAATGATATGCCTTTCATAGGGCCACATGGTGCCAGCAATATCATCGATAAAAGCCAGTTCCCGGCCGGCCACCAGGTAGAAAAAGCCGCGCTTGCCTATGAGCCGTCCCAGGGCTGCGGCCACGCAGCCTAAGAGAATTCTAATGGTACCTGCTTCCCTGAGGGCCAGTTCCATGGCCGGTGGGGTAGCCAGACTGCCGTGTTTGCCGGGGAAGCGGCACAGAAAGCGGGCCAACAAGCCCGGGTGAACTTCCTCGGGTAAGATGGCTCTTTTTTGGGTAATGGCTACCACACTCTCGGCAATGGCAATGACATCCCCCGGCTCCACCACCCCTTCGGTGTAACGTTTGGCCAGCTCGATGATGTTATCCTGCTCGGTAATTACATGGGTTCGAATGGGGATGGTATAGCAGGGCATACACATCATCACCTTTCGCCGTGCTCCTGGTATTTGCCCGGGCCGGTTAAGGAGCTAATATCAGGTTATACCTGAGGGTAAATTATGTGCCTGTCCCTCTCTCTTCCATTTTTTAACGATCCGGAACGGCAATGATCAGGGCCACATCCTTGATCAGGTAGGCGGCCGGTAGAAAAATGGCCTGGGCCAGAATAGTCCCCAGCACCCTGGTTAAACACAGGTAATAAACCATTTGCCGGACATCCCTTTGATCCCTGGTTCCCCGCAGGGCCTGGTCGGTAATCATGGCGGCGGTGGGGTCCACTATCATGGCCGAAAGAATGGTGGCCACGCCGTTCACCACGCCTGAAAGAAGGCTGGCCGTTGAACGGTATTCGGGCAATAGCGCACCGGCATACAGGGCCGATAACACCCCCGTGGTCCAGATGCCGATGACCATGGTATTGGCGATTAAAAAAGCTAAAGGGATGTTTTTCGGGCGCCCCGGTAAGGATGCTCTCAGGGCGCTGAGGTACCCGGGCCTCTTGCGCAGGGTTCTGACCAAAAGGTGCGGCGAAAGAAGGATTACAATCAGGCGGGGAATAGAACCGGCTTCTTCAAAGAGAAAAATCACCCGGGTAAAAACATAATTAAAGGCCGGAGTAAGCAGCACTCCCACCACTGTACCGACGGTGGCGGAAAAAATAACCAGGCGTATATCCATGCTTAACTGGGTGAGCTGGTGGTGATACAAAGGTGACTCGAGCAAAGAACCGGAAGCAATTTTGAGGCCGGTATTGATGGTTTTTTCCACCACGGAAGATAACAGGGGAGCCTGAATAAGGTTGGCCGTGCTGGCCAGTAAGGAAATGATTTGAAACAAGGAAAAGGCGGTGGCCAGCCGGCGCGTGGTCACCCCTGAAAGGCGCACGGCGTAAACTAATGTATCAGTTAAATGAATAATTGCCGTAAGAACGGCAATCAGAAGCACCCGGTCGATTATTTCTCACCTGCCTTCCTTAATATCCCAGCAAACGCCAGAGCTCCTCATCCACCACGGGTTTTTCTTCCAGGCCGTGTTTTTTACGAAAGAAAACTACGGCTTCGGCCGTCTGAGGGCCAAAGATACCGTCGGGCTTTTGGTTGTAATAACCCAGCCGCTTTAAGGTGCGCTGGACTTCCTGCACTGCCGTGCCGCAGCTTCCCTGGTGGAGTATGGGATACTGCGGCAAAAAGGGATTACCCAGGACCAGTACCGGCGTGCCCTCGGAAACCCAGTCGTAGAGTTCCATCACGTGAGCATTATGCAAACGCACACAACCGGCACTGGCAAAAGTCCCAATGGACCAGGGGCTGTCCGTACCGTGGATGCCGTAGGTGCCCTTGGGGATGTTCAATCCCATCCAGCGGGGACCCATGCCGGGGACGTATTCGTCCGATTTGTCGATAACTTTCCAGAGGCCTAAAGGGGTTTCCGAGCCCGGTTTGCCCAGGGCTACCGGGTATTGCCTGATGGGTTGTCCCCGGGAAAAAACGGTCATGGTCAGGGAACGGGTATCAACCAGGATAAAAAGATCATGCCCGGGGGAGGGGGTTGCCCCCTGTTCCGGCTTGGACAACATGGCCTGGCTAATGGTTTGCCAGGTGGACACGTCCGCCACGCCGGTGGGTCGAAGGCCATGATCTTTCTGGAAACGTCCCACGGCCTCTATGGTGGATTCATCGTACAGGCCGTTAACCGGGCCCCTAAAGTAACCCAGGTAAGACAGGCATTGCTGCAGGTTGGCAATATCCCGTCCCTGATGGAAGGGAGTCGTCAGCCGGGGCTGTTCATTGCCGCCGCATTGATGTGCCCTGACCAGGGCCGGAGCACTGGCAGGCCGGCAGAGCAACATGCAGCACAGGATGAGCAAGCAGATTGCTCGACGCATGCATATCACCGGGTAGGTAAAAGAATCGTTGTTTATTTTTCCCCTTTTTTCTCCCCCCAAAACCGTAAAAAGCCGTTAAAGATTCCCTGGGCAATTTTTTTATACAGGGTGGGGTTGCGCAAAAGACCTTCCTCGACCCAGTTGGAAATGGCTACCGGTTCCACCGTAAGGCCGGGGATGAAACCTAAATGGCGTAGCTGCTGGTCCGGCTCTACCCCCCGAAGGGGGCGTTTGATTTTGCGCACTAATTCTTCCAGTATAAACTGGGCGAGACGATCGCACCCCGGTGCCCTGGGGTTGTATTTTACCGCCGTCCCTTGAATGGAAGTGTCCGTACTGTGGTAGGTATGAAAGCTGATAAACACATCCGCGTTCATTTTTAGGGCCAGGTTGCAGCGCATCCACTGGGAAAGGGGATAATCCCCGGTGCGGGTAAGGTAGACTTGACTTTTCAGGGGTTTAAGCAGGTCCTGTAGGGCGGTGGCCATGGCCATGGTAACGTTTTTCTCCAGGAGATCGACGGGTCCCCTTCCTCCCGGATCATGGCCTCCATGGCCCGCGTCAATAACAAATACCTTTGAAGAAAAAAGATTAAAAAGGTGGTCCCGGACAAAGTTGATTACTGTACGGTAAGGTATGCCCGGTTCACTTGATATTTGCCAGGGGGAAGGGTGGTTGGTCTTGATCTCAAAGATCACGCCCTGTGGTTGCTCTTCAACCCTGATCCATTCAATCAACCCGTCATACACTTCAATTGTTTCGCAATACATATTGGCCCGGGCTCCCTGGGCGATGAGGGTGATACCTGAGGGACTTTCTTTTGCATCGAACTGAAATGGGCTGGTGGATTCAACTATCACCCGGGAGACGGGGCGGCCGGGGTTGTAGTGGACTTTGTTCCAAATGTTGGTAATGCGGCTGACTGTCATGCCCTTACCCCCTTTAGCGGATGATAATTTTCCCTTATTTAGGTTGAACCGGGGGAATTTTCCCCTCTCCGGCAAAATATCTGGCGATGCCGGCATAAAGGCACCAGGCCACCTTACTCTGATAAAGAGGATCCTGCAAAAGACGGTATTCCCGGGGGTTGGTGATAAAACCAATTTCCACGATCACCGTGGGCACCCGGGAATGGCGGAGGATGTAATAATCCCCGTGTAAGGGTACCCGGTGGTTGATTTTCAGCAGGCGGTTGAGTTCGTCCTGGATGGCCCTGGCCAAAGCCCGGCTCTCTTGCGAGTCGGGTTTGGCAAAGGTTTGTGCCCCATACTGGGACGGATTGCCAAAACTGTTAATGTGGATGCTTACCATGGCATCGGCCGGCAAATTGTTGGCCAGGGCCACCCGGCGGGCCAGATCCTGGCGCTTCCGTTTATACAGGCCGGTGATTTCCGGGTCGGCCAGGTCATGGTCCCCTTCCCGGGTCATGATTACCCTGGCTCCACCCTGGTACAGGTAGAGGGCCAGCTTTTGCCCTACGGTCAGGACCAGGTCCTTTTCCAGTACGTCGTTTTTTCCCACCACTCCGGGGTCCACACCCCCATGTCCCGGATCCACTACGATCACCCGGCCGGCTAAAGCCCAGGAAAGGGCGCTGATGGATGCCTGGTGGCGGGCATTGGCGATGGCGCGCAATCCCAGCCAAAGACTGGTCACAACCATGACGGCGACAAGCACAATTTTTATCTTTTGTACGGGCAACACAATAAACCTGATATTTTCCACCCCCCGGGGCGGCTGGGGTATCCTGGTCAGGCTGCGGGTGATACAGTAAAATATATGGTAAACCACGGGAAGACTTTCATTATATTGTTTGGATTGTACACACGAATTTTGTCTTTCCAGACATTTGGGGGTGTAGGCCCAGGTGAAATTATATAAGGTCAGGGCCGTGGTTCTGAAATCCGTAAACGTCCAGGAGGCCGACCAGTTATTAACGTTGTTCTCCCGGGAAAAGGGAAAAATCCGGGTGATAGCTTACGGGGCGTGTAAACCTAACAGCCGTAAGCGGGGGGCCGTTCAACCCTTTTCCCATTCCCAATTTCTTCTCCGCCGGGGCAATGGTTTGGATGCGGTGAGCCAGTGCGAGCTCTTGGAGATGTTTCCGGAACTGCGTTGCCGGCTGGATAAGCTGGGTTATGCCGTTTATCTGGCCGAGCTGGTGGACGGCGTGACCGCCGAAGAAGAGCCCAGCGAGGCTGTTTTTGAGCTGCTGCTGGGAGCACTGCGTGCCCTGGGTGGCGCAGACGGCGAGTTGCTGGTCCGGGCCCTTGAAATAAAACTGCTGGCCATTCTGGGTTACCGGCCCTGCCTGGAAAGTTGTGTCTTATGCCAGGGTCCCATCAAAGGCAACGAGGTAGTTTTCCATGCCGGGGCCGGAGGTGTGCTCTGCGCCACCTGTGCCGAAAGGAACGAGGGCGGTCTGCTCTGTCGCCGGGGTACGGTGGAATTGCTAAGACTTCTTTTACGCTGGGATCCGGGCAAGCTCAACCAGCTGCAGGTGGGGAAGATTGCCCGCAGGGAGTTGAAGGAAGTGCTTCGCCGCCACATGGAGTACCATCTGGACCGGCGCATGAAATCCACGCGTTTTTTGGAACTTTTGGAACATGTATAAATGGCCGGACTCCCGGGTTAAATATGGTTAAATAAAAGAATCAGGGAGGATAGGCTGTACATGAACAGCGAGCTGGAAAAAATTGATCTAATCAGGTCCCGCCTGGGGGTAGGTTACAAGGAGGCCAAGGAGGCCCTGGATGCAGCCGGGGGCGACGTGGTGCAGGCTCTCATTCACCTGGAAGATGAGAGGAAGCACATCACGGAAAAGCTCCAGGACCGGGGACAGGAATTTTTGGAGCACTTGAAGGATTTTTTTCACCGGAGCCAGGAAACTAAAATCAAGGTAAAACAGGGGGAAAGGACGGTAATGGAACTGCCGGCTTCCCTGGGAGCCCTGGGTCTGGTGGGAACCCTGGCCAGCAGCCAGCTGGCCGTTTTGGGAGCCCTGGGGGCGGTTACGGCTATGGCCAGGAATTATACCCTGGAAATTGAACGGCCCGGCCGGGGTGATCAGCAAAATCAAGGTCAGGGTGAACAATATATAGAACCGGCGGGCCCTACGTAAGGGGAGGCGCGGAGAGATTCCGGCCTTCCCGGTGGAAGAGGAACCGGCCACGCGGAATGCGGCGCCGGGAAACAGCGTCCCCGTTGACTTTATCCCGCCAATTTGATAAATTAACATTGTTCAACCGAATATCCGGCGATGAGGGAAAGAGTAGCCGGGGGAGTTTTTACAGAGAGCCGGGAAGAGGTGGAAGCCCGGTAAAACGAACCCGTGTGAAGGGGGTTCCCGAGCGGCAGGAGGAAAGCCGCCGTGTCAAGTGGCGGTGAGTAAAGCCTGCACAAAATGAGGGGGCCGCTTTTGTGACGGCCAAACAGGGTGGAACCGCGGGAAGTACCTCCCGTCCCTGGCATAGTTTGCCCGGGCGGGAGGTTTAAGTTTTTACAAGGTGTCTTCTAATTTTGTTTACTTATTTTCTCTAGTTCAGGGAGGAATGTATACATGAACTTTCAAGACCTGATCCTGGCTTTAAACCGTTTCTGGGCCGATCAAAACTGCATTATCCAGCAGCCCTACGATGTGGAAAAGGGCGCCGGTACCATGAACCCGGCTACTTTCTTGCGGGTTTTAGGGCCCGAACCCTGGCGGGTGGCCTATGTGGAGCCTTCCCGCCGGCCCACTGACGGCCGCTACGGGGAAAATCCCAACCGGCTGCAGCATTACTACCAGTACCAGGTGATCCTGAAGCCCTCCCCCGATGATGTGGTGGAGGTATACCTGGACAGCCTGGCGGCCATAGGGATTAACCCCCGGGAGCACGATATCCGTTTTGTAGAAGACAACTGGGAATCCCCCACCCTGGGTGCCTGGGGCCTGGGTTGGGAGGTATGGCTGGACGGGATGGAGATCACCCAGTTCACCTATTTCCAGCAGTGCGGGGGTCTGGACTGCCGCCCCGTTTCGGCGGAGATTACCTACGGTTTGGAACGGCTGGCCATGTTCATCCAGGGCAAGGATAATGTCTTTGACATCGAATGGGTCAACGGCCTGACTTACGGGGACGTACACCACCGGGGCGAGGTGGAACACTCCCATTACAATTTTGAAGAGGCCGATACCAGGATGCTTTTTCAGCTATTTGATATGTACGAAAGGGAGGCCCGGCGCATAGTAGAAAAGGGCCTGGTCCTGCCGGCCTACGATTATGTGCTCAAATGCTCCCATACCTTTAACCTCCTGGATGCCCGGGGCGCCATCAGCGTTACCGAACGCACTGCCTTCATTCACCGGGTACGCAGCCTGGCCCGGGCCTGTGCCGAGGCCTATGTGGCCCAGCGGGAAGAAATGGGTTACCCCCTTTTAAAGAAATAACCGTTAAAAACAATAACTAATAATCGAGGGAGGACAACCATGCATACCCAGGATTTCTTACTGGAAATTGGTATGGAAGAAATACCGGCCCGGTTTTTAAACCCGGCCCTGGAACAATTAAAGGAACTGGCAGCGAATCTGTTGCGGGAGAACCGGCTGTCCTTTGGTGAAATTAAGACCTATGGCACCCCCCGGCGCCTGGCCCTCTACGTCCACAACCTGGCCGGTGTGCAGGAATCCCTGATCCAGGAGGTAAAAGGGCCGGCAGTTAAAGTGGCCTTCAATCCGGCCGGGGAGCCAACCCGGGCGGCCCTGGGTTTTGCCAAAAGCCAGGGGGTGGATGTTTCCCAGCTGGTGGTGAAAAACCTGGGCCCCGTGGAATATGTATTTGCAGTAAAGCGTCAGGAGGGCCGGCCCGCAACGGAAGTGCTGGCCGAGCTCTGCCCCTCTTTAATTGCCGGTTTGCATTTCCCTAAACCCATGCGCTGGGGGGCTCTGGAGGTGCGGTTTGCCCGTCCCATTCGCTGGCTGGTGGCCCTCTACGGTGATCAGGTGATTGATTTTTCCTATGCCGGGCTCCGATCCGGGCGGATTACCTGCGGGCACCGGTTTTTAAGCCAGGGTCCTCTGGAAATCCCCCATGCTGGCAAATATTTTGAGGTTATGGAGCGGGGCCGGGTAGTGGTGGATATCGACCGGCGCCGGCAGATGATCTGGAACCAGGTACAGGAGCTAGCAGCCCGGGTCGGCGGGCAGGTGGAGACCGACGAAGAACTGCTGACGGAAGTAACCAATCTGGTGGAATATCCGGTAGCCCTTTGCGGCAGCTTTGACGAAAGCTTTTTGCAGTTGCCCGGGGAGGTGCTGGTCACACCCATGCGGGAGCACCAGCGCTATTTCCCCGTGCGGGATTCCGAAGGCAAACTGCTGCCCCGTTTTATTGCCATCAGCAACGGCAATGAGGAGCACCTGGACACCGTCCGGGCCGGGAATGAAAAGGTGCTACGGGCCCGTCTGGCCGATGCCGCCTTTTTCTGGAAAGATGATCTGGCCACACCCCTGGCTGACCGGGTCGAGGCCTTAAAAAAGGTTGTCTGGCAGGAGAGTTTGGGTACGGTCTATGACAAAGTGGAACGCCTCATTGGCCTGTCCCGTTACCTGGCCCGTGCTTTTGCCGCGGACGAAAAAGAAACGGAGCAGGTGCTGCGGGCGGCTTACCTGGCCAAAGCCGACCTGGTGACCAGCATGGTTTACGAATTTCCCGAATTGCAGGGTGTTATGGGCCGGGAATACGCCCTGGCTTCCGGAGAGGACCCGGTGGTGGCCCGGGCCATTTACGAGCACTACCTCCCCCGTTTCTCCGGCGATGAGCTGCCGGTTACTACCCCGGGACGGATATTGAGTCTGGCCGATAAGATGGACACCCTGGTGGGTTGTTTTGCTATCGGCATCGAGCCCACCGGTTCCCAGGATCCCTACGGTTTGCGCCGGCAGGCCCTGGGGGTATGCCATGTCTGCCTGGAGGAGGAACTAATACTTTCCTTGCGCGGGTTGATTGAGCAGGCTTACGAACAGTACCGGGGGCGGGTGGAACTGAAGCTGAGAAGAGAACAGGTTATATCCCACCTGATGGACTTCTTTGCCCAGCGCTTGAAAGGAATTTTTGCCGACCGGGGATTATCCTACGACACGGTTGAGGCGGTGCTGGCGGCCGGTTTTGATGATCTCACCGGTGCCTGGCAGCGCGCCCAGGCTGTGGAGATCTTCCGGGACGAACCCCATTTTGAAGCAGTGCTCACGGCTTTTACCCGCGCCCATAACTTATCCCGCAAGCACGGTTCCACCACCGTGGACCCGGCTGCCCTCGTGCACCCGGCAGAAATAGTCCTGTACCAGAAATTAAAAGAGGTGCAGGAAGAGGTTGCCCGGAACCTGGCCGCCCGGGATTACCGGGGGGCGCTGGCGGCCATGGCTTCTTTGCGGCCGGGGGTAGATCAGTTTTTTGACGCCGTCATGGTGATGGTGGATGATGAAAGAATCCGGAACAACCGTCTCAGTCTGCTCAAGGGAGTGGCCACCCTGGCCCTGGGGGTGGCCGATCTGAGCAAACTGGTTGCCGCACCGGGGGACAAATTGTATACATGAATTTTTGATTTCCGTGCAGAAGGGAAATGCTGAAGGAATATATAATATATATAATTGCTGTAGTGAGGTTGATTAGTATAACATAATTGCTCTTTTAAGGGGCGATGAAATTGGAACTTTCCAAGCGACAGGAAGCCATTCTGGAGATTGTCAAAAAGGAAGGTCCCATTACCGGTGAGCAGATTGCCGAGCGCCTCTCCCTCACCCGGGCCACCTTGCGTCCCGATATGGCTATTTTGACCATGGCCGGGCTTCTAGAGGCCCGGCCCCGGGTGGGCTACTATTACAGCGGCAAGACCCCGAACAAGGTGATTGCCGAAAAGCTCCACCGCATCAAGGTGGGAGAAGTAAAGTCCGTGCCTGTGGTGGTATCGGAGCATTGTTCGGTGTATGATGCGGTGGTCACCATGTTCATTGAGGACGTGGGGACGCTGATCGTGGTCCGGGAGGGAGGGATTTTGGAGGGGGTTATCTCGCGGAAGGATCTATTGAAGATCACCCTGGGGGGGCAGGATATCCATAAATTACCCGTGGGTGTGGTGATGACCCGCATGCCTAACGTCATTACCGTGGGCCCTGATGATTCGGTCTGGTTGGCAGCCAAGAAATTAATTACCCACGAAGTGGATGCCCTGCCCGTGGTACGCCCGGTTGAGGGGGGCGACAAAAATAAGGACCTGGAAGTCATCGGTCGCCTGAGCAAAACCAACATTACTCGCCTCTTTGTTGAGCTGGGAGAAGGAAACTAAGGGGGAGGTAACCATTACCACGACCAGTAATACACACCCGGTGATTTACATCATCTCCGATTCCATTGGTGAAACGGGGGAGCTGGTGGCCCGGGCGGCGGCCAGCCAGTTCAACTCCGGTGTGGGGGATATCCACCGGGTACCCTTTGTGCATGATGTGGAAGAGATTGTCGAGATTGTACAGGAAGCAAGTACCAGGCCCAGTGTCATTGCCTATACCCTGGTTGTTCCGGAGTTACGGGAAGCTTTGGAAAGGGAATCGTGCAAGTACAATATACCTACCGTGGACATCCTGACTCCCATGCTGGATGCCTTGACCCGGGTAGGGGGGCAAAGACCGAAATTGGAGCCCGGCCTGGTCCGCCGTATCGACGAGGATTATTTCCGCAAGGTGGAAGCAGTGGAGTTTGCCGTGAAGTACGATGACGGCAAAGACCCCCGGGGAATTTTGCGGGCGGACGTGGTGGTGATCGGCGTCAGCCGGACTTCCAAAACACCCCTTTGCATGTACCTGGCCCACAAGGCCATCAAGGCAGCCAATGTTCCCCTGGTGCCCGAGGTGGCGCCACCGGAAGAAATTTTCAAATTGCCGCCCCACCGGGTAATCGGTTTAACCATACAACCCCAGCAGCTGAATGAAATCCGGCGGGAACGCTTGAAGGCCCTGGGGCTGGCTTCCAAGGCCAATTACGCCAGCATGGAACGCATACTGCAGGAGCTGGAGTACGCGGAAGAAATCATGCGCCGGGTAAAATGTTCGGTCATTGACGTTACCAACAAGGCGGTAGAGGAAACGGCCAGCCGCGTGCTGGAAATTTATTATAGGGGGGAAAGGCATGTCAAGTAAAAAGTATGTCTACCTGTTTGAAGAGGGCCGCGCAGACATGAAGAATCTGCTTGGCGGCAAAGGGGCAAATCTGGCAGAGATGACCAACATCGGCCTGCCTGTCCCGCCCGGCATGATTATTACCACGGAGGCCTGCAAGGAGTTTTACGTTAATGACCGGCGGTTCCCTCCCGGAATGGAGGAACAGGTGCGGGAAAAGATACGTGTCCTGGAGGAAAAAACGGGCAAGCGGTTTGGCGACCCCGCCAATCCCTTGCTGGTGAGTGTACGCTCCGGTGCTCCCGTTTCCATGCCCGGGATGATGGATACAGTGCTCAACCTGGGGTTAAACGATGAAACGGTGGGAGGCCTGGGCCGGGCCGCCGACCAGCGGTTTGCCTTTGACTGCTACCGCCGTTTCTTGAATATGTTTGGCGATGTGGTCCTGGGCATTGAACATGCCAAATTCGAACGGATCCTGGAAAGGTATAAAGAACGCCGGGGGGTGACCCTGGACCAGGAATTGCCGGCCGAGGATCTGGAACAGGTGGTCGCGGAGTACAAGGCCTTAATCGAACGGGAGACCGGGAGGTCTTTCCCCCAGGACCCCATGGAGCAGCTTTTCATGGCCATCTATGCCGTATTTAACTCATGGAACAACGACCGGGCTATTGTTTATCGCAAGATCAACAAAATTCCCGATGACCTGGGTACCGCCGTTAACGTCCAGGTGATGGTCTTTGGCAACCTGGGGAATGATTGCGGTACCGGGGTGGCCTTCACCCGGGACCCGGCCACCGGAGCCCGGGAGCTTTACGGGGAATACTTGATTAATGCCCAGGGCGAAGATGTGGTGGCGGGCATCCGGACACCGCGGACCATTTCCGACTTAAAAGAGGAAATGCCCGATGTATACCAGCAGTTTGCCTCAATTTGCGAGCGCCTGGAAAAACATTACCGGAACATGCAGGACATTGAATTTACCATTGAACGGGGCAAACTTTACATTTTGCAGACCCGTACCGGTAAGCGCACTGCCCAGGCGGCCGTAAAAATTGCCGTGGATATGGTCCATGAGGGATTGATCAGCAAAGAAGAGGCCATCATGCGGGTGGAGCCCGCCCAGCTGGATCAACTGCTGCACCGCCGTATCGATCCCCGGGCCAGCGTAAAGGTTATTGCCAAAGGTCTACCTGCCTCCCCTGGTGCCGCCAGCGGCAAGGTTATTTTTGACGCCGACGAGGCTGAACTTCTGGGCAATCAGGGTGAAAAAATCATCCTGGTCCGTACGGAAACCACTCCCGACGACATCCACGGCATCGTTGCCGCCCAGGGGGTGCTCACCTCCCGGGGTGGAATGACCAGCCATGCGGCAGTGGTGGCCCGCGGGATGGGCAAGCCCTGCGTTTGCGGCTGTGAGGCCATCCGCATTGATTACGAGGCCGGCGAATTTCGCGTCAATGACCTGGTGGTCAAAAAGGGAGATGTCATTTCCATTGAGGGGTCCACAGGCCAGGTCATGCTGGGGGAGGTGCCGCTGATCGATCCCGAGCTTTCCCCCGAGTTCCTTGAGCTGTTGCAGTGGGCCGATGAGATCCGCACCCTGGGCGTAAGGGCCAATGCCGACACTCCGGAAGATGCGGCTAAAGCCCGGGCCTTTGGGGCCGAAGGTATCGGCCTGACCCGCACGGAACACATGTTCATGGCCCCGGACCGTCTGCCCATAGTGCAGGAGATGATCCTGGCCACCACCACCCAGGAGCGTCAGGCTGCCCTGGATAAGCTTTTGCCCATGCAGCAGGGGGACTTCTATGGTATCTTGAAGGCCATGGAGGGTTTGCCGGTTACCATCCGCCTGCTGGATCCTCCCTTGCACGAATTTTTGCCCAACGCGGAAGAACTGGCCGTAGAAATTACCCGCCTGCGCCTCACCGGTGGCGATGAAGAAGAACTGCGGAAGAAAGAGGAGTTGCTGAAAAAGGTAAGGGTGCTGGCGGAATTCAACCCCATGCTGGGTCACCGGGGTTGCCGTCTGGGCATAACCTTCCCGGAAGTTTATGCCATGCAGGCCAGGGCCATTTTTCAGGCTACGGTCCAGCTGGTAAAAGAGGGTGTAAAGGTGTTCCCGGAAGTGGAAATTCCCCTGGTGGGTGAGGTCAGGGAGCTGGCTTTGCTGCGCCAGCTGGTTGACGAAGTGGCTGAACAGGTAATGAAGGAAACGGGTGTAGAATTTGAGTATAGCGTGGGGACGATGATAGAAATACCCCGCGCGGCCCTGCTGGCCGATGAAATTGCCCGGGAAGCCGATTTCTTCTCCTTTGGCACCAATGACCTGACCCAAACCACCTTTGGTTTTTCCCGGGATGATGCCGAGGGCAAATTCCTGCACGAGTATGTGGAGAAGAAGATCCTGCCGGAAAACCCCTTCATCGTTCTCGACCAGGCCGGCGTGGGCAAATTGATGAAAATGTGCGTGGCTTTGGGCCGCCAGACCAAACCCGATCTGGTCATCGGTATTTGCGGCGAGCACGGCGGCGAGCCCAGTTCCATTGAGTTTTGCCACCGTATCGGGTTGAACTATGTCAGCTGTTCCCCCTTCCGGGTTCCCATTGCCCGCCTGGCCGCAGCCCAGGCCAGGGTAAAGAACGGTTAAAAGTGACGCTTGAAAACTGTGATGAGGAGGGCGGTCGGTGTTTCGGAAGGAGCGTCTTCCGTGATGAGTTAACCGGCCGCCCAGGGTCATTTCTGACGATACTGCGCCCTCCCTTTGGGAGGGTTAATAATTTTAGGGATTTGGTTACAGGAAAAAGGCGACAAAAAGAGAAAGATTATAGCAGTTATCGTTTAAGGGAAAGGGGACCTGATATGGATGGTGAAACTGCATCGCTAGACCAGCTAGTTTTGGAAGCTTTGCCCTGTCCGGTGCTGGTTATTGACGCCGGGGGGATCCTGATTTATCTCAACAGCGCTTCCGAAAGGGAGCTGGGGGTTAAGAAAGAAGAGATTATTTCCCGTTCCTTGATTGAAAGCCTTTATCAGGGAAAAAAATTTGACCACAGAGGCAGATATTCCAGCGCTTTAATTGAAACGCTGGAAACGGGCCGCGAGTTTTCTTTGCGTCCGGAAGAAATAAAAACCGCGTTGCATGTTCTGCCGAAAGTTTTCCTGGTTGATACTTCTATCCTGCGTAACCAGGATGGAGGGGTGGTGGGGGCCTGTGCCATCTACCACAATTTCCTCCGGGACCGGAGGCTGTTAAAGGAAACGGTAATGAATCGCCTGACCACAGTCTCCGAGCAGTTTGAAACCATCTATGCCTTCGCCGAGGCCATTGGTGCCCGGGATCAATACACCATGGGTCACAGTGAAAAGGTGGCGGAATATGCCCGTCTCATTGCGGAGGCCCTTGGGCTGAGCGAAAAAGAGGTTGATCTGGCTTATATATGCGGTGTCGTGCATGACGTGGGTAAAATCGGCGTACCGGATTCTCAACAAGCCAGGGGCCCTAACAATGGATGAATTTAAGCAGATTACCTCCCATCCGGAAAAGGGAGCCACTATTTTGTCCCATATCAGCTGGTTGGAGGATGTGGTTCCGGTAGTGCTGGCCCATCATGAACGTTATGATGGCCGGGGTTACCCGCGGGGGTTGCGGGGTGAAGAAATTCCCCTGCTCAGCCGCATTCTGGCCGTGGCCGATGCCTTTGATGCCATGACCTCGGATCGCAGCTATCGCAAGGCATTGCCGGTGCCGGTGGCCATCAACGAATTGAAACGCCATGCCGGGGGCCAATTTGACCCCCGGGTAGTCGAGGCTTTTATGCGTATTTTGGGCGAATATAAGGGCGAGGAAGAGGAGTGAGGGAATGGGTAAAACCATGCGGCTTTTCTGGGCCATAAACCTTCCCGACTCAATTAAAGAGCAGCTCTGGGAGATCCAAAGGCAGTTGCAAGGGACCGGGGCGGATGCCAGGTGGGTGGAAAAGGAAAACTTGCATTTAACCGTCCACTTTCTGGGTGAGGTGGAGGTTTCCCTGATCAATGCCCTGATTTCCGCGGCTCAAAAGGTCTTGCTTACCCAAAAGACTTTTTCCGTGCAGTTGGGTGGTTTGGGCGTGTTCCCGGATCCCCGGCGTCCCCGGGTTCTCTGGGTCGGTGTCACCGGCGGGGGGAACGAGTTGCGGGAAATCCACCGGCTGGTGGGCGAGGCCATGGTGCCTTTCGGGATTCCTTTACCAGGTCGACCCTTTTCTCCTCACTTAACGCTGGCCAGGTTGCGTTCTCCCCGGGGGGTACAGGAACTGATGCTACGGGTGCGTGAACTTGGCGGTGCCTGCACTCAGCTTGGAACGGTACAAGTGTCTTCGGTGGATTTGATGCAGAGCGAGCTTACCCGCGGCGGACCGATATATGCCTTAATGGCTCAAATTCGTCTGAAAAGCTCGTTAAAGGTCTAAATTCGTTTTGCAAGGCATAATTTTTTAAAAATCTCAAGGAAGGAAATTTGTTTTTTAAGGTGTAAATAACTTAGTTTAAGTCCTTGAAGAGAGGGTATGAATATGCTGGTTCTGGCTATTAACGGTAGTCCTCGTCGGGCGGGCAGTACCGCCCAGATGTTGCTGGCCACCAGGGAAGTAGTGGAAACGGCAGGCGCAAGGTTTGTCTTTTGTCAGGTGTCCGAGGTTCTGGCGGAATTAAAGGTCCCCTATTGTACCGTCTGCTCCGATCCCTGTTCAGGGAAGTGCTTTGCCGGAACCCGTTTGGAGGACATGTTTAATTTAATGCGCCAGGCCGATGGCATCATTATGGGCAGTCCCGTATATTTCAGTACCGTATCATCCCACCTGAAGTCTTTTTGGGACCGCACCCGTCTTTTGCGCCGGGAGAAAGCTCTCTTGAATGTTGTCGGCGGGGCATTAACCGTAGGCGGTGCCCGTTTTGGCGGGCAGGAAACCGCCTTGCGGGCCATGCACGACATGATGCTTTGCCAGGGAATGACCGTGGTGGGGGACGGCTACCTGGAAGATGATGCGGGGCATCAAGGGGCCTGTGCCCAGGATCCCGCTAGCGAGGACACCCTGGGATTGCAGCGGGCCCGGATACTGGCCCGGCGGGTAGTGGAAGTAGCCCTGGCTACCCGGGGGCTACGTGACAGGTCCCGGGTGACGGGCAGGTAAAAACTTCATGCCCCCGGTTTATGCCCCGTGGCTCCGGGGGTTTTTCATCGGGGGGATAAAGGTGAACATTCGGGAACGCACGGAAAGGTTGGAGGAACAACAGTTATCTCCCTACGCCTGTTGCAGTTCATCCAGTGCCGGTCGACTGTACCCCGAGGAACCCTGTCAGGTGCGTACGGCTTTTCAGCGGGACCGGGACCGGATCATCCATTCCAAAAGTTTTCGCCGTTTAAAGGGCAAGACCCAGGTTTTTATCATTCCCGAAGGGGATCACTACCGTACCCGACTTACCCATACCCTCGAAGTGGCTCAAATTTCCCGTACGGTGGCCAAAGCTTTGCGTCTTAATGAAGACCTTACCGAGGCCATTGCCCTGGGCCATGACCTGGGGCATACCCCCTTTGGTCATATCGGGGAAGAGGCTTTAAATGAAGTTTTTCCTCCCGGGTTTCGTCATAATGAGCAAAGTTTGCGGATCGTGGATGAACTGGAAGGGGGAAGGGGTTTAAACCTTACCCGGGAAGTCCGGGACGGGATTTTAAACCACACCGGTCCGGTACGGCCGCTTACCCTGGAAGGCCAGGTGGTAAAAATTTGTGATCGCGTGGCCTATATTAACCATGATATTGATGACGCCATCCGGGGTGGCATTCTTACCCTGGAGGATTTACCGAAACCCTGCCTGGACGTTCTGGGACGCACTCACCGGGAACGCATTAATACTATGGTGCTGGACCTGATCAACAACAGCTGGGAAAGACCGGTGATCTCCATGAGCCCTGAGGTCCAGCAAGCCACCGATGAGCTGCGGTCTTTCCTCTTTGCCCATGTTTACATTGGTTCAGAGGCAAAAAGAGAGGAATCCAAGGCAAAAAACGTAGTCCAGTACCTTTACACTTACTTCACCAGGCATCCGGAAGCGCTGCCGCCGGAACAATTGAAAAGGGTTGATGAGGTAGGGGTGGAAAGGGTAGTTTGTGATTACATTGCGGGCATGACCGACCATTTTGCCATTACCCAATTTTCCCGTATCTTTATTCCCCGGGCCTTTCCCACGCCGGGATAGGTTAACGGCGGAAGGATAGAAAAATTGTCGAAGGTCTGGGGAGGAAAATCTATAGTGATAGCGAATACCTCATTCACAGAGGGACGTGACGCCCCTGGGATGGATTTGAAAGGGTGGTTCCCATGGGTGGCCTGATCCCAGCCGATGTGGTGGAATCCGTCCGTCTGGCAACCGATATTGTGCAGCTAATCGGTGAGTATGTTCGCCTGGAGAAGAAAGGGAAAAACTATGTTGGTAGTTGTCCCTTTCACCAGGAGAGGGATCCATCCTTTACGGTCAGCCCCGACAAACAGATCTTTTACTGTTTTGGCTGCGGGGCGGGCGGCAACGTTTTTAAGTTTTTGATGCTTCACGAGAACCTGACTTTTCCAGAGGCGGTACACAGGTTGGCTGACCGGGCCGGCATAGTAGTACCGCGCTTTGGCGGGCCCCGGGAGGGGTCGCGGGCATGGCTGGAGGAGCAGGCCTGGGAAATTAACGCTATGGTGCGGGATTTTTACCACCATATTCTCACCCACCGGCCGGAAGCAAGCGAGGCCCGCAGCTATCTGGAAAAGCGGGGGGTGTCCCGGCATACCCAGGGGATTTTTCAACTGGGTTATGCTCCTCCCGGGTGGGATACCCTGTTACAGTTTCTTGCCTCCCGCAACTGCCCTTCCCAGCGGGCGGTGGAACTGGGTCTTTTGATCAGGGGGGAGCGGGGAAAACCTTACGACCGGTTTAGAAACCGCCTGATCTTTCCCATTTGCAATGCCCAGGGGCGGGTGGTGGGTTTCGGGGGCCGGGTACTGGATGACAGCCAGCCCAAGTACCTGAACACCCCGGAGACCATAGTATTTAATAAGGGACAGCTGCTTTTCGGCCTGCATCTGGCCCGGGCAGCCATCCGGGAACAAGGTTACGCCATCATTATGGAAGGCTATATGGATGTGATTACTGCTCACCAACACGGAATTCACAATGCGGTGGCTTCCCTGGGGACCAGCCTCACTGCGGAGCAGGGCCATCTTTTGTCCCGTTACACTAAAGATGTGGTCATTGCTTATGACGCTGATACGGCGGGTGTTGCTGCCACCATCCGGGGGCTGGATCTTCTGCAACAGCTTGGATTTCGCGTGCGGGTGGTCACCATTCCCGAGGGGAAAGACCCGGATGAATATATCAGGCAGCATGGAAGGGGGAAGTGGCAGCAACTGGTCGAGACGGCGACCTCCCTGCTGGACTACAAGCTAAGCCGGGCGGCGAAAAAAGGTGGTGATACCGCTTCCCTGTTGGCCCAGGTTCTACCAAACCTGGCTGCCATGCCTGGGGAAGTGGAACGGGAAGAGGGTATTAAGCGGGTGGCTGCCCGTTTAAGCTTAAGCTGGGAAGCGGTAAGAGATGCTTTGCAGCGATTTAGTAAAAACTTGGGGAAAAAATGGTCAAATCCGGATAAAATTGCTAAAAATAAGCATAATATAATAGCAAGCGCCCGAAGTAAGGCGGAATTGCTCCTTGTGCAACTGTTGTTGCATTATCCCGGCTATGTGCGGGAGGTTCGCCGGCAACTGGGCGAGTTCTCCCCCCGGGATCCTGGTTTACGCCAGATTTACCAGTTTGTCTGCCGTGAGGGGGAAGCCGTGCGGGTTGACCCGGCCGCGTGGATGCATGAATTGGACGAAGAAGGACAACACTTATTAAGCCGCTTGCTCATGGAAAAAATACCCGGGGATGACCCGGTTAAAATAATTCCCGATCTTGTCTGTACCATTCAAAGAAATAATATACAGGAAGAAAGAGAAAGACTGGTACAGGAACTGGCTGAGGCCGAAAGGGTTGGCGATCAGGGGCGTATAGCCCGGATTTTAAGTGATCTGCAAAGTCTACTACAGACCCGGTAAGCCCTTGTTGGAAAGGGGGAATGAGCAAATTGGGGGACGAATTGAGCAAACTTGAATGTGTCAGAGAATTAATCGAAAAGGGTAAAAAACGGGGCGTCCTCACTTACAGTGAGATCATGGATACCCTGCAGGGGGTAGATTTAACACCGGAACAAATTGACGACATTTATGAAAAATTAGCCGGCATGGGTATCGAAGTGGTGCCGGAAATTCCGGACCTGGAACCTATAGACGACGCCGTTATGGAGCCGCCGGCAGAAGAAGATGTGGACCTTTCCATTCCCGAAGGGGTTGCCATAGACGATCCCGTAAGGATGTATTTGAAGGAGATCGGGCGCATTCCTCTGTTGACTCCGGAAGAAGAAATAGAATTGGCCAAGCGCATGGAACAGGGAGATGAGGAAGCAAAACGGCGTTTGGCGGAAGCCAACCTGCGTTTGGTGGTCAGCATAGCCAAGCGTTACGTAGGCCGGGGCATGCTCTTTTTGGATCTGATCCAGGAAGGCAACCTGGGACTGATCAAGGCGGTAGAAAAATTTGACTATCGCAAGGGATATAAGTTCAGCACCTATGCCACGTGGTGGATCCGTCAGGCCATCACCCGGGCTATTGCCGATCAGGCCAGGACCATCCGGATCCCGGTGCACATGGTGGAAACCATCAACAAGCTGATCCGGGTTTCCCGCCAGCTTTTGCAGGAACTGGGCCGGGAACCAACCCCGGAGGAAATTGCCAGGGAGATGGGCATTTCCGAGGAAAAGGTGCGGGAGATCATGAAAATAGCCCAGGAGCCCGTTTCCCTGGAAACGCCCATCGGGGAGGAAGAAGATTCTCACCTGGGGGATTTCATCGAGGACCAGGATGCCCGGGCGCCGGCGGAAGAGGCCTCTTATACTCTCCTGCGGGAGCAACTGGAGGAGGTTCTTAAAACCCTCACCGACCGGGAACAAAAAGTGCTGCGCCTGCGCTTTGGGCTGGACGACGGCCGCGCCCGCACTTTAGAGGAAGTGGGGCAGAAGTTTGGGGTGACCCGGGAACGGATCCGGCAAATTGAGGCGAAAACCCTGCGCAAGCTGCGGCATCCCAGCCGGAGCAAGAAGCTTAAAGATTACTTAGATTAAAACACCAGCCCCGGTATAATTTTTCTCCACAAAGCCATTGACCGGGGCTGTGTTTTTATGTATAATCATTTATGCACCGTTCTCCAGTCTCACATCTCATATCTTAATTTGTGGGCCTATAGCTCAATTGGTAGAGCATCCGGCTCATAACCGGCTGGTTCCAGGTTCGAGTCCTGGTGGGCCCACCAAAATGGAAGTCGGAGGTCGGAAGTTGGAGGTCAGAGAAATTATCGTTGATTTTTATGCCATTTTTTATTGCCGTGGTAGGTATGGTCGGCAATTAATTTCTGACTTCTGACTTCCGACGACTGACGACAGATTACGGCCCCATGGTCAAGTGGTCTAAGACACCGCCCTTTCACGGCGGTAACGCGGGTTCGAATCCCGCTGGGGTCACCATACGGGCGATTAGCTCAGCTGGGAGAGCACATGCCTTACAAGCATGGGGTCGGCGGTTCAAATCCGTCATCGCCCACCAGTGAAATCAAGGCCTCCCTGAATGGGAGGCTTTCTCTTCTATAGAAGATAGCTGGATGGATTGCGAAAAGGCAAATTGCACACTTTCGCACACCGGTAAAACCAGGGTCCCCTTGAATAAGGGGGCTCTTTTTTTTCTTTCTAGCGCTTTAAATCTCTCAAGAATATTAAGTAAAAATTTTTTGTCATAACAGCAGGAAAAAACAAATATTTGTCTAAATGATAACTCATCTATTGGAACCCATTTTATTATTTGGAACAAGGAGGGGAGACAGTATGGCGGCGGAAAAGAAGGAAAAGTTGCCCCTGGAAGGGATCAAGGTACTGGATATTTCCCGCGTCCTGACGGGGCCTTTCTGCACCATGATTCTGGGTGATCTGGGGGCGGAAGTGATCAAGGTGGAAATGCCCGGGGTCGGCGATGAGACCCGGAGCTGGGGCCCTCCCTTTATTAACGAAGAAAGCGCCTATTTCTTAAGCGTCAACAGGAACAAAAAAAGCATTACCGTCAACATGAAATCGCCCAAAGGGCGGGAAATCATCTACAAGCTGGCCAAAGAAGCCGATGTGATGATTGAAAACTTCCTGCCCGGAACGGTGCAGCGCCTGGGTGTAGATTATGAGCGGATTAAAGAAATTAACCCGCAAATTATCTACTGTTCCCTGTCCGGTTATGGGCAGGACGGCCCCTACCGCGATCACCCCGCTTACGACCTGTTGATGCAGGGTGAGGGTGGGCTCATGTCCATCACAGGGGAAAAGGACGGCGAACCCGTACGCATTGGCGTGGCCATTATTGATATTGGAGCGGGCATGTATGCCGTTATTGGGATCTTAAGCGCCCTGATGGCCCGTAAAGAAACCGGCAAAGGCCAGTACATTGACATCTCCCTCATGGATACGGAGGTTTCCTGGTTGACCTACATGGCCAGCAACTATTTTGCGTCCGGGAAAGATCCCATCCGTATGGGCTCGGGTCATCCTTCCATCGTGCCGTACAGGGCTTTCCGCGCCAGGGACAAGTATTTCATCCTGGCCGTGGGCAACGACGCCATCTGGCAGCGTTTTTGCGCTGCCCTGGATCTCAAGTTTGTGGATGATCCCCGGTTCGTTACCAACGAGATGAGGGTAAAACACCGGGATGAACTGGAGAAGTTGCTGGCTGAAATTTTCATTCAAAAAGAGGCCAGCTACTGGGTAAACCTGTTGCACGAGCACAAGGTACCCTGCGGGATGATTAACGCCATTTCGGAAGTGGTTTCCCATCCCCAGGTGTTGCACCGGGGCATGGTGGTGGAAATGGATCATGAAAAAGCGGGGAAAGTCAAGGTGCTTGGCAGCCCCTTAAACTTCTCCGAAATGTCCATTGAGTACCGGCTGCCCCCGCCGCTTTTGGGCCAGCACACCCATGAAATCCTCTCGAGTTTGGGTTATACTGCCGCCGAAATCGAAGAACTCAAGGCGTGCGGGGCAATCTAAATGGAAGTCGGAGGTCGGAAGTTAGAGGTCGGAAAATTAACTTTAATTTTTATATTTTTGCCGGATTGCAGGGAAAAAGAAAGAAATGTCTAAATAAAACAAATTAAAATTCCACTATTTATCGGAATGAAATTCATTATATGGAATGGTCTGATGCTGATGAGCAACACTCTGCGCAAGGGCCTGATTGTCCTTCAGGCTATTTCGGAAAAAGGATCTGAAAACGGCTTGTCCATAAGGGAGCTTTTCCACCTCACGGGTTTTCCACCCAGTACCATTCATCGTTTTTTGCAAACATTTAAAGAATTTGGGATAGTCGAACAGGATCCTGAAACCAAAAATTACCAGCTGGGTCCCCAGCTGTTGAAGATGGGCCTGCAGGTCAGGGGAATGCTGGATTTGAGGAAGGCAGCCCTGTTCGTTTTAAAAGAGCTTACCCTTTGCACCGGTGAAGATTCTTATCTTACCGTCGTTCAGGGTAAGATGGGCGTTTTCCTGGAAAGGGTCGAAGGCCCTTATCCGGTGAAAGTAATGGAACTGGTTGGCAAAGAGGTGCCCTTACACAGGGGTGCGGCAAGGAAGGCTCTGCTCTCCTTCATGGATGACGATTTTATCCACCAGTACATCAAAGAAATGACGGAGCACCAGGAACCTCTGAACCCGAAAATGCTGTTGGAGGAGATCAAAAAGATCCGGGAACAGGGTTACGCGATTACCTATGGCGACTATCTTGACCATGGCGTAGGCATAGCAGCACCGGTTTACGATTTTTCCGGTTCCGTCAGGGCCTCCATAGGGATCATTGGCATAGAAAGCCGCTTTACCGAAGAACGGCTGCCGGTTTTAATCAGGGAGGTGAAGCGCGCTGCGGAAACATTATCCCAGAAACTGGGTTATTCCCAAGCACAGCCGTCCAGAGTTGCCCGGGCTAACTAAGGGCAAAAATGAATTTCTCACCGGGGAGGAGATCTTATGAACTTCGATTTACCGGAAGAGTTACAGGACATTAGAAGGCTGGCCCGCGATTTTGCCGTGAGCGAAGTGCTGCCCACGGTGGACGCCGACGACAAGGCGCACCGCTTTCGTCGGGACCTGGTGGAAAAGATGGGGGAACTGGGCTTTTTAGGCTGCGTTATTCCCGAAGAATACGGCGGGAACGGACTGGGCTACCTGGCTTTAGCCATTCTGGCCGAGGAAATAGCCCGGGTGCACAGCTCCCTGCGCATCATTTTTGCGGCCAACACCCTTGGCCCGGCCATTACCATCTGGCGTTACGGCAGCGAAGAGTTGAAGCAAAAGTACCTGCCGGGGCTCACCAGCGGCAAACTGCTGGGATGTTTTGCCATGACCGAACCCAACGCCGGATCCGACGTAGCGTCCATGAAGGCCCGCGCTGTTTTAGAGGGAGATTATTATGTTTTGAACGGCAGCAAGATGTGGATCTCCTTAGCGCCTGTAGCCGACATAGCCCTCGTTTACGCCTATACCGATCCCTCCCAGCGGGCCAAGGGCATGTCTGCCTTCATCGTGGACATGAAGAGTGAAGGCATTACCGTAGAAGCGATAACTGAAAAACTGGGCAACTGGTCTTCGCCCGTGGGTACCATTACTTTTGAAAACTGCAAGGTGCCCAAAGAAAACCTCCTGGGGCGGGAAGGCCAGGGATTTGCCATCTGCATGCAGCAACTGGACAACACCCGCCTGGCCTCGGCCGCGGGTGCAGTGGGAGTGGCCCAGGCCTGCCTTGACGCCGCCATCGAATATGCCAATACCAGGGAGCAGTTTGGCCAGCCCATCGGTAAGTTCCAGATGATCCAGGACATGATTGCTCAAATGTGCGTGGACATTGAAGCGGCCCGCCTTTTAACCTACCGGGCGGCATTCCTGAAGGACAAAGGGGTGCCCAACACCCTGGAAACCTCCATGGCCAAGCTTTTTGCCAGTGAAGCCGCCAATAAATGCGCTGATTATGCCCTGAGAATATACAGCGCCTACGGTTACTCCGAGGAATACCCCGTGGCCCGGTTCTTCCGTGACGCCAAATATTATCAGATAGTGGAAGGTACCAGCAACATCCACAAGCTCATTATCTCCCAGGATGCTCTTGGTTATCGCAAGGCCAACCGTTCGTCCTGATCACATCTGGAGGAGGAAGCATAAATGGATCGCTACCAGGAACTCAAGGAGAAAAAAGAAAAAATCCTGCAAATGGGCGGCCCCAGGGCGGTGGAACAGCAGCACAAAGCCGGCAAATGGACGGCCCGGGAAAGGATAGAATATTTCTTTGACCCCGGCACCTTCACGGAAATCGGCATGTTCGTCAAGCACCGCACCACGGCCTTTGGTATGGATAAAAGGGAGGTTCCGGCCGAAGGCGTGGTGGTGGGTTACGGTAAGGTAAACGGCCGGAACGTGATGGTGGCGGCGGAGGATTATACCGCCATGGCCGGTACTTTTGGGGAATACCACGGCAAAAAATTCGCCCAGGCCATTGACATGGCCAAGGAAATGGGCATCCCCTTTGTGGGCATGAACGACTCCGGCGGCGCCCGCCTCCAGGAAGGCATGGACACCCTCGAGGCCTATGCCTGGTTGTTCCGTTCCCAAATCCTTGCCTCCGGTATTATCCCCCAGATTGCCCTGTTGATGGGGCCCTGCCTGGGAGGGCAGGCCTATCACCCGGTGATGCAGGACTTTGTCTTCCAGTGCAAAAAGACCGGTTTCATGGGTATAGCCGGGCCGGCCTTTGTGAAGACCCAGCTTGGTGAGGAAATCAGCCTGGAGAATTTATGCGGCGTACATGTCCACGCCACCAGGACCGGACAAACCCACGTGGTAGTGGAAGATGACAAGGACTGCCTGGACAAGACCAAAGAACTCTTGAGCTACCTGCCGCAAAACAACCGGGAGAAGCCGCCCCGGGTGGATACCGGCGACGAGGCCGAAAGGATCATCCCCGAACTGGACGGCCTGGTGCCCGAGGAAGGCCACGTACCTTATGACATGCACCAGGTGATCTATAAAATAGTGGACAATGGGGTTTTCTTTGAGATCCTGAAAGATTTTGCTCCCAACGTGATTGTGGGGTTCGGCAGGATTGCCGGCCGGACGGTGGGGCTTGTGGCCAGCCAGCCCCTGTATATGGGCGGCGTGATCAACTGCGATGCTGCCGACAAGGTAGCCAGGTTTGTGCGCTTCTGCGACCTCTTCAACATTCCCCTGGTTAATTTCCACGACACCCCGGGTTACATGATTGGCTCCTACGAAGAACACAGGGGTATCTTGAGGCATGGAGCCAAAATGCTTTACGCCTACATCGACGCCACGGTGCCCAAGGTCACGGTAATCCTGCGCAAATCCTTTGCCGGTGCCTATTTAGGGATGTGCTGCAAGGACACCGGGGCCGACCTGGTCTACGCCTGGCCCATAGCCCAGGTCTCCATTGTGGGTGCGGAAACGGCGGCCAGCGTAATTTTTGCCAAGGAAATTAAAAATGCCGAAGACCCGGCCAGAGTAGCCGCCGAGAGAATCCAGCAATACCGTGAAATATATGAAAACCCGTACCGCGGCGCGGAGCGCGGCTATATAGACGATATCATCATGCCCAGCGATACCAGGAAGTACATCGCCAGGGCGCTGGATATCCTGGAGAACAAACAGGTGGCCAGACCATGGCGGAAGTACTCCAATATTAACCTGTAGGGTAAAGTTATGACAGGGATGCGGTGCCGTCCTCGCCCAATCCAGTGCTTCGCGTAAGAGGCGCACCGCATCCAACCTGGTTCACCGAAGATTTGCGCCTGCAATATAATTGCGTCGCTCTTACGTTTAAGGAGGGGGAAGATGAAGGTAGTAGTATTCACCAAACAAACCTTTGACACGGAAGCCAAAATCACCCTCGACGCGCAGGGCAAAAT